>CAINGG010000001.1 GCA_903848435.1 uncultured Actinomycetes bacterium
CCTGGGAGTCGTCGGCACCGGGCAGGAGCAGTCGCGCGGCCAGCAACTCCAGGTGCAGGCGTGGGGCAGTCGCGCCGCGAAGTCCGGTGAGGCCGTCGCTGACCAGGTCGGCGGCTCGCGAGAGTTCAGCCAGGGTGAAGCGCTGCGCCTGCGCCCGCATCACCTCCAACTCGCCATCCGAAGCGTCGAGGAGCGCGACCGCGTCGTCGTTGGACATCGCAGAGAGGACGATGAGGTCACGCAGGCGCTGAAGGAGATCGGTGGCGAAGCGCCGCGGATCATGACCGGCATCGACGACGCGGTCGATCACCGTGAAGAGCTCGGCGCCCTGGCCCGATGCGATCGCATCGACGGTCGCGTCGACAAGCGCATGATCGGTGACGCCGAGCTGTGCGGCCACGCTGTCGTAGTCGAGTCCCTGGGGCCCGGCGCCGGAGGCAAGCTGCCCCAGGATCGACAGCGCGTCGCGCACACTGCCGCCTGCTGCCCGGGCCACGAGGGTCAAGGCGGCGGGATCGGCGGTGATCCCCTCGGACTCGCAGACCTGGGCGAGGTGCGTCTGCAGGGTGCGAGTGGGGACCAGTCGGAAGGTGTAGTTGAAGGTCCGCGAGCGAATCGTGGGCAGCACCTTTTCGGCCTCGGTGGTGGCAAAGATGAAGCGCACGTGCTCGGGTGGCTCTTCGACGAGCTTGAGCAGGGCGTTGAAGCCCGCGGAGCTCACCATGTGTGCCTCGTCGACGATATAGACCTTGTAGCGCGAAGAGGCCGGGGCAAACATCGCGCGCTCGCGCAACTCGCGCGTATCGTCGACGCCGCCATGACTGGCCGCGTCCAGCTCGATGACGTCCAGTGAGCCCGGCCCGTTGGGAGCCAGATCGAGGCAGCTTTGGCACTCTCCGCACGGATCGGGGGTCGGGCCTTGCTCGCAATTCAATGAGCGGGCCAGGATGCGAGCCGTCGACGTCTTGCCGCAACCGCGGGGGCCGGAGAAGAGATAGGCGTGGTGGATGCGGTCGGCCGTCAGTGCCCGCGCCAGTGGCTCGGTGACGTGCTCCTGGCCGACCACCTCGGACAGCCGTCCGGGACGGTAGGTGCGATAGAGGGCCAGGGACACCCCGTCACCCTAATGCCGGGGGCGACAGCAGGGCCGGGCGTGAAGGGACCCCCCGCGTACCCGACAGGGCCCGCATACCCTTGCTGCCTTCCGGCCCTGGGGGGATTCAGCGGGATATCGCCACGCGAGGGGTCGTCGCTCAGTCTAGGCGCTGCCGCGGCGGGGGCCGGGGGCGAGCCCCGACGCCCCACCGGGCGACGCGCGGAGGATACGGGATTTGAACCCGTGAGGGGTTTCCCCCAACACGCTTTCCAAGCGTGCGCCCTAGGCCACTAGGCGAATCCTCCGCCGGAGAGGGTATCCAAGTCGTAATTCGGCGCGACGTCGGCGTGAGTGTCGCGACCTCGTACGCGACTCCGCGCCGATGCGGAACCTAGACTTGCAGGGTGATCTTCAAGTCCGTTGGCGACGGCCGGCCCTACCCCGATCACGGGCTCACCGTGGCCGACTGGTCCAAGGTCGCGCCCCGTCAACTTCGACTCACTGAGATCACCACGACCAAGCGCACACTCGACCTCGACGCCCTTCTTGCCGACGACTCGACCTTCTACGGCGACCTCTTCGCCCATGTCGTGAAGTTCCACGGCGAGTACTACCTCGAGGACGGCCTGCATCGAGCCGTACGCGCGGCCCTACAGCAGCGCATGGTCATCCACGCCCGCGTTCTCGACCTCGACGTTCTCTCGTCCTCTGGAGGCACCGCCGCATGAGCGTCCCGTCCACCGGCCCTCGGCCCAGCAACCGCCACCGGAGGCGGCAGAGTCCCGTCGTCGGTGTCATCCTCGTGATCGTCGGCATGGTGGTGCTGTTCGGCGCCGGCTACGGCCTGTCACGCATCATCCAGGGATCGTCCGGCGGCGGAGAGAGTGCGAGTTCTTCTTCGGCTACGGGAGGCGAGACATCGACGGCGCCCGAGCCTGAGCCGTGCGTGACGGTGACAGTCACGCCCGGTGCCGGACTTCCCAGTGCGGCGCAGGTCACCACCAACGTCTACAACGCAACAGATCGCGCTGGTCTTGCTGCGGGCACCGCCGAGCAGCTGCAGGTGCGCGGATTTGTCATCGGCAAGATCGACAACGATCCGCTCTCGAAGACCATCACCGGCGTCGCGGAGATCCGCCACGGCCCGTCGGGTGAGTCAGCGGCCCGCCTGATGGCTTTCTACCTGCCCGGCGCGGAGCTCGTCGACGACGGGCGCAAGGACGCCACCATCGACACGGTCCTGGGCGCGGCATTCACGGAGGTTGCCGCCCAGTCTGAGGTGGACGCCGCCCTGGCCGCCCCGTCACCGTCGCCCTCGGGCCCCGGCTGCAAGACCCCGGCCCCTGCCGCCACCACCCAGGAGTCCGCGAGCCCGTCGGCGAGCTAGCCGCTAGATCTCGACGAGCAGGCCGACCTCGATCACCCGCTCCGGGGCGAGGTGGAAGTACCTCTGCGGGTCGATCGCATTTCGCTGCATGAAGGCGAAGAGCTCGGCACCCACGTGCACCGGCAGAGGGGAAGGTCCTACCTGCGGATGCAGGGAGTGGAAGCCGTAGGTGCACGTGCTTGGGTCGATCCCCGGCACGGTTGCGGCGAGCTCCCTGACCACCGCCTGCGGATCAGGTCGCTCCATGAACCCGTAGCGCACGCTCACCTCGCCGACGTGCTCGCCCAACTGAGTGAAATCCATCCGCTCGCGGGCAGGAACGCGCGGGGTCTCGGTGGTGATGAGGCGCATGATCAGGACACGGTCCTCGACGATGTGCAGGAGTGTCAGGCGCTGGACCATGGCAAGTGGAATGCCGTCCTCACCCGTGACGTAGAC
>CAINGG010000002.1 GCA_903848435.1 uncultured Actinomycetes bacterium
CGATGACATCGTCATCGAACGACCCCGGCAGAAGGAGCACGGCGACTACGCGACCCCCGTGGCCCTCACCCTGGCCAAGTCGGCCGGTCGCCCGCCCCGGGAGATCGCGGGCCTGGTCAGCGAGCGGCTCGTCGCCCTACCGGGCATCGAGTCCGCGGAGATCGCGGGCCCCGGCTTCGTCAACCTTCGTCTCGCGGCCGCGGCGCAGGGCCAGGTGGCGGGCGACATCGTCCGCGCCGGTGCCGACTTCGGGCGCGGTGCGCAGCTTGCCGGACGCCGCTTCAACGTTGAGTTCATCTCGGCTAACCCGACCGGCCCCATCCACTTGGGGCATGCCCGGTGGGCGGCGGTCGGCGACGCTCTGGCGCGCGTGCTCGCGGCCGAGGGAGCTGACGTTGCCCGTGAGTTCTACATCAACGACCGCGGCGTCCAGATGGATCGCTTCGGTGCCTCCGTGCGAGCGGTGGCCGTCGGTGGGCCCGTGCCCGACGACGGCTATCACGGTGCCTACATCGCCGACCTGGCCGCCGCCATCCTGGCGAATGACCCCGGCATCGTCGACCTCCCGGCCGACGAGCAGTTCATCGCCTTCCGCGAAGCTGCCTACGCGCTGCAACTCGCTCAGCAGCAGCAGGTGCTCGATCTCTTCCGCACGCACTTCGATGTCTGGTACTCCGAGCGATCCCTCCACGACAGCGGGGCGGTCGATCGGGGCCTGGACCGCCTCAGGAGCCAGGGTCACGTCTTCGAGGAGGACGGCGCCGTGTGGCTGCGGACGACCGACTTCGGCGATGACAAGGACCGGGTGCTCATCAAGGCCGATGGCGAGCTCACCTACTTCGCGTCCGACACCGCGTACTACGTAGACAAGCGGGCGCGCGGCTTCGATGTGGCCATCTACCTCCTCGGTGCCGACCACCACGGCTACGTCAACCGCCTACGCGCGGTTGCTGCCTGTGCAGGTGACGACATGGACTCCAACGTCGAGGTGCTCATCGGGCAGCTCGTGACGATGATGCGCGACGGACAGGAGATCAAGATGTCCAAGCGTGCTGGCACGATCGTCACCCTCGATGATCTCGTCGAGGAAGTTGGTGTTGACGCTGCTCGCTACTCCCTCATTCGCTATCCCGTCGACTCGCCACTCAATCTCGACCTCGAC
The DNA here is from genome assembly GCA_903848435.1 of uncultured Actinomycetes bacterium. Classification (GTDB taxonomy): domain Bacteria; phylum Actinomycetota; class Actinomycetes; order S36-B12; family S36-B12; genus Mxb001. Next base: position 1,163 of record CAINGG010000002.1, read on the forward strand.
CTGCTCGTGCAGCGCACCAATGACAACCCCGTCTACTACGTCCAGTACGCCCATGCCCGCGTGAGTTCCGTGCTACGCAATGCCGCCGAGCTCGGCATTGACTGGCAGGCGGCCGGCTATGACCCGAGCGTGCTCGACCACGAGCGCGAGGGCGACCTACTCCGCGCCCTCGCCGAGTTCCCCGCCGTCGTCGCGTCGGCCGCCGAGCTCCGCGAGCCGCACCGCGTGCCTCGGTATCTGGAGTCGCTCGCGACGGCGTACCACCGCTTCTATGACGCCTGTCGCGTGCTGCCTCGCGGCGATGAAGCGGTGACCGAGCAGCACATCGCGCGACTGTGGCTGTGCGCCGCTACGCGACAGGTTCTCGCCAACGGCCTTGAGCTGTGCGGTGTCGCTGCTCCCGACCGCATGTAGTCGCGGCCCTACGTCGTGGGCGCTCGGCCACTGCGCCGCCGAAGCGCCAGGAGCAGTCCGCTGCAGGCCAGCAGCACCACCCCGGCGACCAGGAGCGCGGCCACCCACCCGAGGGCCTGGCCGGCGAACGCCATCGCGGCCATGGCCGCGGCGATGACGCCGCCCACGGCCCATGCCCAACTCGCCCCCCGCGCGAAGAGCGTGAGCGCGACGAGCGCGATGACAGTCAGCAAGCCCCGACTGACCCACACCGCAGCAACCTGGTCATCCGTAGCGCCCATGGACGGGTCGGCCAGGTCGGCGAGGGCCGCCGGACCCAGGAAGAGCAGCAGCCACGCCATGCCGAGAGACTCGCTGAGCTCAGGAGCCCGCAGCAGTCGGGGGGCAACGGCCAGCCACACCGCGCCGAAGGCAGTGATGAGCACCGGCACCCACCAGGCGGGTTGGTCCACCGCGATCTTCATGGTGAGCGCAACGCCTGTCCAG
>CAINGG010000003.1 GCA_903848435.1 uncultured Actinomycetes bacterium
AGCGGCAGCATCGCCGACGCGATGGCGGGAGCGGATGTCTTCATCGGTCTGTCGTCGGGGCAGGTCGACGACGATGTCGTCGCGACCATGGCTCCGGGATCGATCATCTTCGCCCTCGCCAACCCGGACCCCGAGGTGCACCCCGAGGTGGCGCGCCGGACGGCGGCCGTCGTGGCGACCGGCCGCAGCGACTTCCCCAACCAGATCAACAACGTCCTGGCCTTCCCGGGAGTCTTCCGCGGCGCCCTCGACGTGCGGGCCACGACCATCACGCCGGGCATGAAGGTGGCCGCGGCCCATGCGATCGCCGACGTGGTGATCGACGAGTTGGAGCCCGACCTCATCGTGCCGAGCGTGTTCGATCGCCGGGTGTCAGCCCAGGTGCCCCGAGCAGTCGCTGCGGCTGCACGCGCCGACGGCGTCGCCCGCGCCTAGCACGCTATTCGTCGTCCGGGTCGTCGAGGCGCGCGAGCCAGGTGGCCAAGCGCTCGACGGGGATCTCGAACTCGGGATTGAGATCGACGAACTCGCGCATGCGCTCGGCTAACCACTCGAGGGTGACGTCTTCCTCGCCGCGACGTCGCGCGAGTTCCTCTATGCCGCGATCGGTGAAATACATGGTCTACGCGAACGCCGCTTCGACGACGGCACGCTGCTCTTCTTCGTGGCGGTGATGGCTGCCCACTGCGGGAGACGACGACGACGGGCGTGAGATGCCCTCGATCTCGCGGCCGATGATGCCGGGCAGGTTGACCGCCATGAAGGACCATGCCCCCTGGTTGGCCGGTTCCTCCTGCACCCAGCGCACGGGAGCCGACTGCGGATAGGAGTCGATGAGTGCGGGCAGCGTGCGGTAGGGGATGGGGTAGAGCCGCTCCATGCGGATGATCGCGGTGCGGGTGTCGCCTCGAGCCTCGCGTTCGGCCAGCAGGTCGTAGTAGACCTTGCCGCTGCACAGCAGCACGCGCTCGGCCGTGGCCGGATCGATGACCGGGTCAGGCAGGATCGGCTTGAAGCTGCCCGAGGTGAAGTCCGAGAGCGGAGACGTGGCGCCCTTGGCGCGCAGCAGCGACTTCGGGGTGAAGATCACGAGCGGGCGAATGAGCGCCGAATGCACCTGCCAGCGCAGCAGGTGGAAGAAGGAAGCCGCGTTGGACGGCATCGCGACCGTCATGTTGTCCTGCGCGCACAGTTGCAGGAAGCGCTCGACCCGGGCGGACGAGTGATCAGGGCCCTGGCCCTCGTGGCCGTGCGGTAGCAGCATGACCAGTGAGGAGCGCTGGTTCCACTTCTGCTCGCCTGAGGAGATGAACTCGTCGATGATCGTCTGGGCGCCGTTGACGAAGTCGCCGAACTGCGCCTCCCACATCACGAGAGCGTCGGGTCGCGCTACGGAGTAGCCGTATTCGAAGCCGAGGGCGGCGAACTCGCTGAGCGCGGAGTCGTAGACCCATAGCTTGGCGCCGTCGCGGTAGCACTTCTTGAGGGGCTTGTACTGCCAGCCCGTCTCCTTGTCGACGATGACTGCGTGGCGGTGGCCGAAGGTGCCGCGGCGAGAGTCCTGGCCGGCGAGGCGCACCGAGCGTCCCTCGAGGAGCAGGGAGCCGACCGCGAGTGCCTCGGCCATGCCCCAGTCGATGGCGTCGTCCTGCACCATCTGTGCTCGCCGTTGCAATTGGGGCGCGAGTCTTGGGTGGACGGTGAAGTCGTCGGGCATCTGCAATTGCGACGCCACGACGAGATCAACCTGCTCCCGCGAGACCGAGGTGTCGACGTCGGCCGAGGGCTGCTGCGGGGTGAGGTTGAGTTGGCCCGTGCGCACGACCTCGGCCGAGGTGTCGCTGAACGCCGCATGGTCGGTCGGCTCGTTGCGGGTGTCCTGGAAGACCTTCTCGAGTTGCTCCTGGAAGTGGCGAAGCGCCTCCTCGGCCTCCTCCACCGTGATGTCGCCACGGCCGATGAGCGACTCGGTGTAGTGCTTGCGCACTGAGCGCTTGCCGTCGATGAGCTCGTACATGAGCGGTTGGGTGAGTGAGGGGTCATCGGCCTCGTTGTGACCGCGACGGCGGTAGGTGACCAGGTCGATCACGACGTCCTTGTGGAAGGCCTGGCGAAAATCGAAGGCCAGCTTGGCCACGCGCACGACAGCCTCGGGATCGTCGCCGTTCACGTGGAAGATAGGCGCCTGGATGCCGCGGGCGAAATCGGTGGGGTAGACGCTCGAGCGGCTGTAGCGAGGCGAGGTGGTGAAGCCCACCTGGTTGTTGACGACCACGTGCACCGTGCCCCCGGTGCGGTAGCCCTGGAGCTGGGAGAGGTTCAAGGTCTCGGCGACAACGCCCTGGCCCGCGAAGGCGGCATCGCCGTGCAGGAGGATCGGCAGGATCGCGAACTGCTCGTCGCGTGGCAGGAGGTCCTGCTTGGCCCGCACGATGCCTTCGAGCACCGGGTCGACCGCCTCGAGGTGCGAGGGATTGGCGGCGACGTAGACCTTGGTCTCCAGGCCGTCGGCGCTGCGGTAGGTGCCGCTCGTGCCCAGGTGGTACTTGACGTCACCGGAGCCCTGCACCGACTCCTCGCCGTAGTTGCCCTCGAACTCCTGGAAGATCTGCGAGTACGACTTGCCGGCGATATTGGTCAGCACGTTGAGGCGGCCGCGGTGAGGCATGCCGATGGCGGTCTCGATGATGTTGTCGCGTGCGGCACAGCGCAGCACCTCGTCGAGCAGCGGGATGAGGGATTCCGATCCCTCGAGGGAGAAGCGCTTCTGGCCGACGTACTTGGTCTGCAGGAAGGTCTCGAAGGCCTCGGCCTCGTTGAGCTTGTGCAGGATGCGCAACTGCTCGTCGCGCGAGGGCTTGTGGTGGGGGATCTCGACGCGCTCTTGGATCCACTCGCGCTGATCGGGATCTTGGATGTGCATGTATTCGATGCCGATGCTGCGGGTGTAGGAGTCGCGCAGCACGCCCAGGATCTCGCGCAGCTTCATCAGCGGGCGACCGGCGAAGCCACCCGTGGCGAACTCGCGGTCGAGATCCCACAGCGTCAGCTTGTGCGAGAGGACATCGAGATCGGGGTGCATGCGCTGGGCGTATTCCAGCGGGTTGGTGTCGGCCATGAGATGGCCGCGCACGCGAAAGGCGTGGATGATCTCCTGCACGCGTACCGTCTTGTTGAGGTCGGTCTCGTGCGAGGCGGAGATGTCCTGGGCCCAGCGGACAGGCTCGTAGGGAATGCGCAGGCTGCGGAAGATGTCGGTGTAGAAGTCGTCATCGCCGAGCAGCAACTGGTGGACGCGTCGGAGGAATTCCCCGGACTGCGCCCCCTGGATGATGCGATGGTCATAGGTCGACGTCAGTGTCAGGGTCTTGGATACCGCGTTGCGGACGAGCGTTTCCTCGCTGGCTCCCTGCCATTCGGCGGGGTATTCCATGGCACCCACGCCGATGATGCAGCCCTGGCCCTGCATGAGGCGTGGCACGGAGTGCTCGGTGCCGAGCGTGCCGGGGTTGGTCAGGCTGAGCGTGGTGCCCGCGAAGTCATCGGCCGTGAGCGCACCCGAGCGCGCGCGGCGCACGACATCTTCGTATGACGCCCAGAACTGCGCGAAGTCAAACGACTGTGCGTCCTTGATGTTGGGCACGAGCAGCTGTCGGGTGCCGTCGGGCTTAGCGAGGTCGATGGCAACGCCGAGGTTGACCGCATCGGGGCGCACGACCGCCGGCTTGCCGTCGACATCGAGGAAGAACGAGTTCATCTCGGGAACGTCGCGCAGGGCGCGGAGTACGGCATAGCCGATGAGGTGCGTGAACGACACCTTGCCGCCGCGGCCTCGCGCGAGGTGGTTGTTGATGACCACTCGATTGTCGATGAGGAGCTTGGCGGGGATACCGCGCACGCTCGTCGCGGTCGGCACCGCGAGGCTCGCCTCCATGTTGCTGACGACCCGAGCGGCTGGTCCCTTGAGCGGGATCGCCTCACCGGTTTCCACGGAGGTCGCCACCGTCACGGCGGCGGGGGCAGGAGCTGACCCGTTGGCGTGCTCGATGGCCGCCTTGAGCGCGGAGCCGTCAGCGGGGGTGTAGTCGTCGAAGAAGTCCCACCATGCGGGGTCGACGCTGGCCTTATCGGTGAGGTACTGCTGATAGATCTCGTCCACCAGCCACTCGTTGGCCCCGAAGCGCTGCTCCTGCGCGGTCACCTCTACAGGGTAGAGGGCTCGATGTGATCAGGCTTGCGCGGCTGGACGCGGGTGATCGCCACCACTCACCTGGTCGAGTGCGTGTTCCAGCAGCGGGCCGAGAACCGCAAGCCCGTCGCGGGCGCCACCAGGGGATCCGGGAAGGTTCACGATGAGCGTGCGGCCCGCGAGGCCGGCGAGTCCCCGAGACAGCACAGCCGTCGGAACGCCGTGGTCGGCGCCGTAGCGGCGGATCGCGTCGGCGATGCCGGGTGCTTCGCGGTCGATGACGCGACGCGTCATCTCCGGAGTCTGGTCGGTGGGCGTGAGCCCGGTGCCGCCCGTCGTGAGCACGAGATCGGCACCGTCGGCAATCGCGTCGCGCAAGGCCGCCTCGACAGGCTCGCCGTCGGGTACGACGACCGGCTCGGGACACGCCAATCCGAGCTGGCGAAGCCCCTCGACGAGTACCGGTCCGGAGCGGTCCTCCCACACGCCAGAAGACGCGCGCGTGGAGATCGTGATGACGATCGCCTGTCGCTGATCAGCCACGTGGCTGCACCTCCGATCGAGTGCCCGTGCCCCCGCGCGTCGCCGATTGGATCGCGGCCATCACGTCGCCCAGGGCCCGAATTGAGTGTCCGCTGAGGAAGGTATCGATATGCGGCAGCGCGGCGGCCATCCCTCCGGCGAGCGGCTCGTACTGTGCCGCCGCGCTGCGCGGGTTGACCCAGATGACGCGGTACGCGAGGCGACTGAGCTTTTCCATGGCCCGCCCGACCTGGGCAGGATCGCCAATCTCCCAGCCGTCGGAGACGATGACGACGACAGCGCCTCGTGCGATCCCGCGGCGCCCGTGCTCGTCGAGGAATCGAGTCAGTGCTTCGCCTATCCGCGTGCCGCCCGACCAGTCCGGCGTGGCCTGAGAGACCTTCGCGTAGGCGTAGTCAGGGCCGCCGGTGGCCAGGTGGCGGGTCAGGCGGGTGAGTCGGGTGGCGAAGACGAAGGACTCAGCGCCAAGGGCGCGCACGGCGCCGCGCATGAGGTGAAGGTAGACGCGGGCATACGGCTCCATGGATCCGGACACGTCCGCGATGAGGACGACCCGTCGCGGGCGCTGCACGTGGCGGCGGCGAATGCGGCGCACTGGATCGCCACCGCTTCGATGTGCCCGGCGAAGCGTCGCGCGTATGTCGAGTCGCGCACCGGCCGGGTGCCGTCGCGTACGCCGTCCGCGACGCATCGGGGGAATGAGCGGCAGCTGCTCGACGAGTTGTCGCAGCAGCGAGAGTTCCTCGGGCGAGCACGCCGAGAAATCGCGGTGGCCCAAGCGCTCCTCGGGACTGGCCGCCGCGAGCACCGAGCGGTCCTCGGGGTCGGTCTGCGCGGCGGCCTCGGATCCGGGTGTCGCGCTCGTCACGGGCGCGACACCGTCGGTCTCTCGACCCGGCGGCCCTTCGCGTGGGGGTCGCTCGCTACTGGGCGCGGGAGGAGAGGGCGGCGCGTCCGGATCCAAGGCCAGGGCCTCGGTGAAGTCGACGAGACCGCGGAACGTCCGATCAAAGATCGCGTTGTAGACCGGGATCTGCGCCTGCCCGCTGACCAAGGTCACGCGGCCCAGCCAGTAGACGTCGTCGATCGTTGCCGGCTGCGTGAGGAGCACCGTCTCGGCGAAGCGGGCGCTGCGCTCAGGGGTGACGGGCACGCCCGCGCCGTGGAGTTGATGTCCGAATGCCGAAGCAACGGCGGCGAGATCGGCCGGGCCGTCGAGCAGATCAGGCACCGGCTACCCAGGCGAACCCGGCCTCGCGCGCGACCTCGTGATCCTCGCGGTACTTCAGCACGGCGCCGAGCGTGCGCTGCACGGCATCGGCGTCGAACTCCTGAACCCCGAGCAGGATGGCGGCGTGCACCCAGTCGATGGCCTCCGCGATGCCCGGGGGCTTTTGCACGTCGAGGGTGCGCAGCCGAGCCACGGCGGCAGCGATGTCGGACACGAGCGTGGCCTCGGCCTCGGGTACCCGCATCCGCACGATCTCGGTGGCGTGCTCAAGCGAGGGATAGTCGATCCAGTGATAGAGACAGCGCCGCTTGAGGGCGTCGTGAAGATCGCGAGTGCGATTGGACGTGAGGATGACGATGGGCTTATGGCGCGCATGAAGCGTGCCGATCTCGGGAATCGTGACCGATGACTCGGCGAGGAGCTCGAAGAGGAAGGCCTCGAATTCCTCGTCGGCACGATCGACCTCGTCGATCAAAAGCACGGCCGGGCGCGGCCCCGGATGCTCGATGGCCTGGAGGAGCGGCCGCTCGATGAGGTACTCGCGGCCGAAGAGCGTCGTCTCGGCGACCTCGTCGCCGCGTGCCTCGGAGACGCGGATGCCGAGGAGCTGGCGCGGGTAGTTCCACTCGTAGAGGGCCTCGGCCGCGTCGATGCCCTCGAAGCACTGCAGTCGAATGAGCGGTGTCTGCAGGATCTCGGCGAGTGCCTTGGCCGATTGGGTCTTGCCGACGCCAGCCTCGCCCTCCAGGAGCAGGGGTTGGGGGAGGCGCACGGCGCAGAAGAGTGCGGTAGCCAGGCCCGGCTCAGCGAGGTAGCCGGCAGCACTGAGTCGCGCCTGCAGCGACGCGATATCGGGCAGGAGGTCGGCGAGCTCGTCGGTCGTGGGCATGGTGACCTAGGCGCTGGCGAAGGCTGACGGGTTGGCGACGAAGCGGTCGAGGCAGCCCTGGCAGCAGAACCACCATGTCGTGCCCTCGACGTCGGCGTGCAGGGAGCTGGGCACCATCACCACATCCATGTGGCACACGGGGTCGACCGCCGTACCGATGGAGGAGCCTGCCGCCGACTCGCGAGGGGAATCTGAGCGGTTGGCGATGATCTCGGCGAAGATCGACAACGCGACTTCCTCGGCCGTTCGAGCGCCGATGTTGAGCCCGGCTGGCGTGTGAATCCGCGACTTCTCGTCGTCGGTCAGGTCCAGTGCCGCGAGCACGGCGGCACCGCGCTTGCGGCTGGCCACCAGGCCGATGTAGGGCACGCCGGAGCGCACGGCGGCCTCGAGGGTCACCTCCTCACCATTGCCATGCGAGGCGACGACGACCGCGTCGGTCATCGACAGGTCGTTGACCGCGCTGGCATCCCAGGGCTGGACGTCGTAGCCGAGCGAGTCGCCAACCTGAGCGAGCGCGACGCCGATGGGCGTCGTGCCGAGGACGCGAACGAGGGGTGCGGGCAGCACGGGTTCCATGAAGATCTCCAGGGTCCCCCCCGACTGACAGGGGTTGTGCACGACGGTCTTGCCAGGCTGATCGGGCTCGGGGTTGGGGGCGATGCGCAGCAGCGTGCTTTCGCGGCTCTCGAGGACGGCCAAGCCCTGTGCGCGCAGCGTGGCCAGGGCGCACTGGCCCCCGACGAATCCCTCGATGGTGCCGTCGGCTAGGACGATGGCCTCGTCGCCGGGCTTGGCCGACGTCGGACGCTCGGCGAGCACCACGCGTGCGTGCACGAAGGGGACGCGCTCCTGGCGGAGGCGGTCAGTGGTCGCGCGCAGGGCGCGAGCGTTGGCGTTCATCGCCGGATATCGATCCGCTCAGCCTCGACGCCGGGCGATGAGCCAGATGATGCCGATGACCGCGACGACCGCGATGACGGCGGGGATGGCGCGTTTGAGCACGGGTGCGCCAGCGGTGCCGAGCAGGTCGATGCTGTCGGCGGCCTGCGGCAGCGGCGTCGGTGCTGCCATGCCACCTCCGGAGTCGGACGTGGCGCTCGCCGAGCTGGCGGCCATGGTCGCGGCGAGGTTGGCGGAGAACTGCTCGATGATGCGCCCGGCAACGTCTTGCATGACCCCGCGCCCGAACTGGGCGGGCTTGCCAGTGACGGTGAGGTCGGTGACGACATCGACGCGAGTTTGGGAAGGGCCCTCGCTGACGAGTTGGCATGTGACGAGAGCGGAGGCCGTGCCGGACCCACGGGTCTCCTTGCCGGTGCCCTCGATGACGGCCTTGTGATCGGCTTCGTTCTTCTCCAGGAAGCGAGCCTTGCCGCCGTAGGTCATGTTGACCGGGCCCAGCTTGACCTTCACGGAGCCGGTGAAGTTGTCGCCGTCGACGGTCTCGAGTGTCGCGCCGGGCATGCAGGGGGCGATGGCCTCGACGTCGAGCAGGGTCTTCCAGGCGGTGTCGATATCGGCCGGGACGACGAACGAGTTGTTGAGGTCCATTCACGACTCCCGAGAGACGAGCGCTGGTGCGGCAGGGGCAGCACCACACGCCCCTTCTGACCCTGGACACTAGACCCATGGCCGATATCTCGCGACCCGTCGAGGTGCATCTCTATGCGGCTGCTCGGTCAGCCGCGGGGGTCAAGGTCATCGAGGTGGGCGCGGCGAGCCTCGGGGAGATCCTTTCGGCGGCGACCGCCCTGCATCCCGGCCTGGGGCAGGTCCTCGAGCGTTGCTCGACCCTGGTCGACGGGGTTGCGACGTCTGATCGACAGTGTCCGGTGGCACCGGGCTCGCGGGTGGACGTGCTCCCGCCCTTCGCTGGCGGCTAGCCGCCGATCGCGCTCATGGGGCGCGGTGGCTGGATGAACGCCGGATCGTTGATGCCGTGTCCGGGCAGTTTGGCCGCCACGCTCAGGTGCAGGCGCTCGCGGATCCCATCGAGCACCTGGCTGTGGTCGAAGTCGGGATCGCGCAGGATCGCCCGGAGGTCAGTCTCATCGCGCGCAAACAGGCAGTTGCGCAACTGTCCATCGGCCGTCAAGCGCATGCGGTCGCAATTGCCGCAGAAAGGCCGCGTGACGCTGGCGATGATGCCGACGGTCTCGGGGCCGCCGTTGACGAAGAACTCCTCGGCCGGTGCCGAGCCGCGCACGGGCACGGGAGTCAGGTCGAACGCCGTCGACAGGTTCTCGAGGATCTGCTCGGCAGAGATCATGCTCGCGCGGTTCCAGAGGCCACCCGCATCGAGCGGCATCTGCTCGATGAAGCGCAGGCGCCACCCCTCGTCGAGGGCACGGCGCAGCATCGGCACTGCCTCGTCGTCGTTGACCCCGGGCATGAGCACGGCATTGACCTTGACGGGCGCCAGGCCGGCAGCCTTGGCAGCGGCGAGTCCGGCGAGGACGTCGTCGAGCCGATCGCGGTGCGTCATCTTCTTGAAGCGCTCGCGGTCGAGGGTGTCGAGGCTGATGTTGACCCGCTCCAGGCCCGCGTCACGCAGGGCGCCGGCCTGGGCGGCCAGGCGAAGCCCATTTGTTGTGATGGAGACCCGCGGCGGGCGCGGGAGAGCGTTGATGCGGCGCACGACGTCGACGGCGTCGGGGCGGAGCAGTGGCTCGCCACCGGTCAAGCGCACCTCGTCGATGCCCTCGTCGATGGCGACCTCGAGCACGGTCATGAGTTCGTCGGTGGTGAGAAGCTCAGCGCTGGGAATCCAGTCGGCGAAGTCAGCAGGCATGCAATAGGTGCACCGCAGGGAGCAGCGGTCGGTCAAAGACACGCGAAGGTCGCGGTGGCCCCGCCCGAATGTGTCGACGAGTCGAGTCTCATGGGTGCTCACGCGCAGTTCACCCACTCATCGGTGCCGTCATCGAAGTACTGGTGCTTCCAGACGGGGATGCGTGCCTTGACCTCGTCGACGAGGGCCGTGCAGGCGGCGAATGCCTCGCCGCGGTGCGCCGCACTCACGGCTGCCGCCAGCGCGCAATCGCCGATGGCGAGTGGGCCGACCCGGTGCACGACCGCGAGCGCGATGACGTCGTAGCGTGCCGCCACGTCGGCCGCGACGTCGGCGAGCACCTGGGCGGCGCTGGGGTGGGCCTCGTACTCGAGGCGCTGCACCACGCGGCCATGGTCGTGGTCGCGGACGTCGCCGGAGAAGGTGACGGTGGCGCCGGCCGTGGTGTCGGTGACCAGGCCGGCCAGGGCGGCGGCGGAGATGGGCTCGCCGACGACGTCGGCCAACCGGACGACCTGGCCCGGCTGGACGGCGAAGGTGCCCCCATCGGGCTGCGCCGATTCGCTCCGCGTCAGCATTGGGCCATTATTGGTCCCGCCAGCACGTCCTGCCACAGAGGTTCACCGAAAGGGGTCCGGCGCATGCGCGAGATCCTCGGCGAGCTCGCCGCCGCCTATGAGCGCCGCGAGCCCTGTGCCATGGCCACGGTCGTGCGGACCTGGCGCTCGGCCCCGCGGCCTGCGGGCGCCTCCATGATGGTGACGTCCGGGGGCGAGGCCATCGGGTCCGTCAGCGGTGGCTGCGTCGAGGGCGCCCTCTACGACCTGGGCCATGAGGTGCTCGACGACGGGCTCCCGCGATTCGAGACCTATGGCGTGAGCGACGACGACGCCTTCGCGGTCGGGCTCACCTGCGGCGGGATCCTCGAGGTCTTCGTCGAGCAGGTGAACGCCGACACCTGGCCTGAGTTGCCCGGCATAGCGCGCAGCGTGGAGGCCGAGGAGCCGGTCGCGATTGCCACGATCGTGCGCTGCCCGGACGGCGGGCCGCTTGGGCGACACCTCGTCATCCGCCCGGACTCAGTCGAAGGCTCGCTCGGCACCGAGCGGCTCGACTCGACCATCTCGGCTGATGCGCTCGGCATGCTCGAGTCGGGCACGACGGGCTTCCTGCACTACGGCCCGGAGGGCGAGAGACTCGGTGACGGGCTCGACGTCTTCGTCATGAGCATGGCCCCGCCCCCGCGCATGTACATCTTCGGTGCTATCGACTTCTCCGCCGCTCTGTGCCGCGTCGGCAAGGTCCTCGGCTTTCGTGTCACCGTGTGCGACGCCCGCGAGATCTTCGCGACGCCACGGCGTTTCCCCGATGCTGACGAGGTCGTCGTCGACTGGCCGCACCGCTGGCTCGCTGGGCAACCCGTCGACCAGCGCACCGTCATCGCCGTGCTCACGCACGACCCGAAGTTCGACGTTCCTGCCCTCGAGGTCGCCCTGCGCACCAACGCCGGCTACGTCGGCGCCATGGGCTCGCGCCGCACGCATGAGGACCGCCTGCGCCGGCTCAAGGAAGCTGGCATGACCGACGAGGAGCTCGCCCGGCTGCACTCGCCTATTGGGCTTGACCTCGGCGCGCGCACCCCCGAAGAGACCGCGATCTCCATCGCCGCCGAGATCATCCAGGACCGCTGGGGCGGCTCGGGCGATCGATTGACGGCGACATCAGGTCCGATCCACCCGGGAGCGGCGCGCTAGTGACCGCGGCCGGTCTCGTGCTCGCCGCGGGCGAGGGCCGGCGCTTCGGCGGGCCCAAGGCTCCCGCCGTTGTCGACGGCGAGCGACTGGTCGATCGCGCGGTGCGCATCATGCGCGAAGGCGGCTGCGATCCCGTCGTCGTCGTACTCGGCGCGTGGATCGGCGATGTGCCCGGCGCTCACATCGTCGTCAACGACGCATGGCGCGAGGGCATGGGCTCGTCGTTACGCGTGGGGCTTGCAGCCCTCGATGCCGATCGCGTGGTGGTGTCCCTGGTCGATCTCCCGGGCATGACGGGGGAGGCCATCCGGCGCTTCGTCGACTCGCCCGCGCGCCTGGCCCAGGGGGCCTTCGACGGGGAGCGCGGGCATCCCGTGGCCATCGGTGCGGAGCACGTCGCGGGAGTCATGGCGGCGGCCACCGGAGACCGGGGTGCGCGCGACTACCTGCGCGAGCATGCGAACGACGTGATCGTCATCGAGATCGGCGACGTCGCGTCGGGCGATGACCTCGACCACCGTTGACCTAGAGGCCGAGGGTCCGGGCGATGACCAGGAGCTGCACTTCGCTCGCGCCTTCCACGACGCGCAGCATGCGCAGGTGCCGTAGAACGCGCTCGACCGGTCCCTCACGCATGATGCCCATGCCTCCGAGGACCTGCACGGCGCGGTCCGCGACCTCGTAGGCGCGTTCGGTGGCATAGAACTTCGTGATGGATGCATCGCCCATGATGGCGAGGGCATCGCCTTCTGTGTCTACACGCCAGGCCAGGTGGTAGACGAGCCAGCGGATCGCCTCGATGTCGGCCTTGCTGCGCGCGAGCGGGAAGGACACTCCCTGGTTCTTGGACAGCGGCTTGCCGAATGCCGTGCGCTTTTGCGCGTGGTCAACGGCGGCATCGAGTGCCCACTCGGCCAGGCCGAGTGACTGGGCGCCGATGTAGGCGCGCCCGGAGTTCAAGAAGGCCATGGCCTCGAAGAAGCCCATGCCGACCTCGCCGATGACGTGGTCCGCGGGCACGCGGGCACCATCGAAGAACAGCTCGGTGGGCTGAGAGTCGGAGATGTTCCACTGGAGCTTGCCTCGTCGGAACTGGTCGGATGGAACGACGAAGGCGGTGATGCCGCCGGCAGCGCGCTTCTCGGCGTCGGTGACCGCGAAGACGATCGCGAAGTCGGCATGCTCTCCGTTGGTGATGTAGTGCTTGTGGCCCGTGATGACCCAGTCGTCGCCCTCGCGCACCGCCCTCGTGCGGATGGACTGTGCGTCGCTGCCGGCCTCGGGCTCGGTGAGGGCGAAGCACATCGTCTTGCGCGCTGCCACGACCGGATAGACGTAGTCGTCCCACAGGTTGCGCGGCAACTTGAGAAGCAGCGGCGATGGGCCCGCGGGATTGGGGGGTGCGATGGCCGCCATGGCCAGACGCATGCCGGAGCGCGCGGCGTCCTCGACCAGCAACGTGGTGCCGAAGACCGATAGCCCCTGGCCGCCGGCGTCCTCGGGCATGTAGGCGGCGTAGAAACCCTCCTCGGCACTGCGTTCGGCGACGCGGCGTACGACGGGCGCGAGCGCATCGCGGTCGGGGGCCTCCCCCCAGAACTCCCGGCCGTACTCCTCCTCGAGGGGGCGCACCTCGCGATCGAGGAACGCGGCAAAGGACTGGCGCAGGGACGTGAGCTCCTCGGGGATGGCGAAGTCCATGCCCGGATCCTCTCGCAGGTCGTGAGGCGCCGCGCGATAGCGTCGCCGTCATGAGCGATGCGACGATTCCCGGAATTGACCCCGGCGCCGTGACCCCCGTCCCCTTCCTCGGCGGCTGGTCCGCGGGCCAGGGTGCCATCGAGGTGCATGCCCCCTACGACGGGAAGCTCCTGGGCTCGATCCCGGAGATGACGCCGGCCGATGTCGACCAGGCGGTCGCCTACGCCAAGAAGGCGCTGCACGACGATCCGCTCCCGCAGTGGAAGCGTGCCGAGATCCTCGACAAGGCTGCCGCCCTGCTGGCCGAACGACGCGACCAGTTCGGTCAGTGCATCGCCCTCGAGGCCGCCAAGCCGATCAAGACCGCGCGCGTCGAGGCGGAGCGCGCGGTGGGGACCTTCCAATTCTCGGCCGCTGTCGCTCGGACGCTGACGGGCGAAACCGTGCCGTTGGAGGCGTCGGCCGTCGGCGCGGGCAAGCTCGGGTTCGTCCTTCGGGTGCCGATCGGCGTCGTGGGCGCCATCTCCCCGTTCAACTTCCCGCTCAACCTCGTCGCACACAAGCTGGGTCCGGCCATCGCGGCCGGCTGCCCCGTCGTCCTCAAGCCTGCGTCTCAGACGCCGTTCTCGTCGATCCTGCTCGCGCGCATGCTCATCGAGGAGTGCGGCCTGCCGCCGGCCTATCTGCAGATCGTCACGGGCGGCGGTACGACGGTGGGTGGTGCGCTGGTCGACAACCCCGATGTCGCACTCATCACCTTCACGGGTTCGCCAGAGGTGGGCTGGGGCATCCGGGCACGCGCGCCGCGCAAGCGCGTAGGCCTGGAGCTCGGCAACAACGCCCCGGTGATCATCGAGCCGGACGGCGACTGGAAGTCCGCAGTGGCCAAGATCAAGATCGCCGGCTTCTCGCATGCCGGACAGTCCTGCATCTCCACACAGCGCCTCTTCGTGCACGAGTCGCTCGTCGACTCCGTGGCGGCCGAGCTTGCCGACGCCGTCAAGACACTGGTGGTCGGCGACCCCATGGATGAGTCGACCGACGTGTCTGCCCTGATCTCCACGGGCGAGCGGGATCGCGTCAAGGCCTGGATCGACGAGGCCGTGGCCGATGGCGGCCGCGTCGCGTGCGGGGGCGAGATCGGGGCCGATGGCGTGCTGCAGCCGACGCTGATCGTCGATGCCAAGCCGGACATGAACGTCTGCGCGCTCGAGGTCTTCGGGCCGGTGGTCGCCATTCAGTCATATTCGGACTTCGATACGGCGCTTCGCCTAGCCAACGACACGCGCTATGGCCTGCAGGCCGCGGTCTTCACATCTGACATCGCCAAGGCGCTCAAGGCCGCGCGCACCCTCGACTTCGGTGGCGTCCTCGTCAACGAGGTGCCGACGTGGCGCGCCGACCAGATGCCCTATGGCGGCCTGCGCGACTCCGGCAACACCCGCGAGGGGCCGGCGTACTCCGTGCGGGAGATGACCGAGGAGCGGCTGGTCATCCTCCACGGATGACCTAGGCGCGCGCCCCTTCGAGCTGTCCCATGTCCTCGAGCGGCACGCCCTTCGTTTCCTTGATGTATTTGGCCACGAAAGGAATCGACAGGATCGCGAAGGCGGTGAAGATTCCGTAGGCCAGGCCCAGCGAGATGCCGGCCAGGCCCGGAAACGTCGTCGACACGATGAAGTTGGCGGCCCACTGGGCGGACGCTGCCACGGCCAATGCCGCCGCTCGGATGCGGTTGGGGAACATCTCGCCGAGGAGCACCCAGACGACCGGGCCCCACGTGGCGGCGAAAAAGGCGACATAGAGATTGAACGAGATGAGCGCGACGACGTCGGGGCCATCGGTCAGTGTTGGCGAGCCATCGGCTCCGACCGGTGCGGTGCCGAAGACGTAGGTCAACGTGGCGAGGGTGACCACCATGCCCGCCGAGCCCACGAGCAGCAGCGGCTTGCGACCCACCCGGTCGACGAGCGCGATAGCCACGATGGTGAAGGCGACGTTGACGCCGGTGGTGATGAGTGAGGTCTGGAAGGCCTGCGACTCGGAGAAGCCGACGGCCTCCCAGATCGTGTTGGAGTAGTAGAAGACAGCATTGATGCCGACGAACTGCTGGAAGGCACTGAGCAGGATTCCGATCCACACGATGGGCATCAGTCCGAGCGTCTTGCCACGCAGGTCCGACATGCGCGGCTTGTGGTCGCCCTGCAGTGACTGCTCGATGTCCTGGACCATCGGCGTGACGTCGACGGTGTAGATGGTGGACAGCACCTGCCCGGCCTCGGCGGTCTTGCCGACGGACACGAGGTAGCGCGGGGACTCGGGAATTCGCAGCACCAGGAGTCCGAAGACGATGGCCGGGATCAGCATGCTGAGGAACATCCACTGCCAGGCTTCGAGGCCGAGCAGCCATTCGTTGCGGGCATTGCCGCCGGCCGCATTGAGGACGAGGTAGTTGACCAGACCCGTCGCGAAGATGCCGATGACGATGGCGAACTGCTGGAGCGAGCCCATGCGACCGCGGATGTCCGCTGGGGCGATCTCGGCGATGTACATGGGAGCCATCACGCTGGCCACGCCGATGCCGAAGCCGCCGAGGAAGCGCCAGAAGCACAGGTCGTAGACACCGAGCGGAAACGCCTGCCCGATGGCAGCGATCAGAAAGAGGACGGCAGCGACGAGCATGACTTTCTTGCGGCCGAAGCGATCGGCCAGCGTGCCGGTGAACCACGCGCCGATCGCCGATCCGATGAGCGCGATCGAAACGACGAATCCGATGCCGAAGCCGGACAGTCCGAAGAGGTCCTTGAGGGCTGTCGCAGCGCCGTTGATGACGGCGGAGTCATAGCCGAAGAGGAAGCCGCCCAGTGCGGCGGTCGAGGCAAGACCGACCACCCTTCCGGTGCGGTAGTCCTTGCCTGCGGCCGTCGGAGTCGTTGCCATGGCACCTCCCGGTGATCTGCCAGGAACGCTAGGGGCTTGACCGCTCCATCGCGGGGATTTGAGCAGGTTGCTAGGTGCCGGTCTGGCGCAGGGAACTGCCGAGGGCGGGGGAGGGGGCAGGGATCACCTCTAGGCGGTCGTGCACCCACTCCTTCATTTCTGCGACGTGGCTGATGACGCCGACCGAGCGCCCGCGCGCGCGCAGGGCGTCGAGTTGATCGAGCACCACGCCCAGCGTGTCGGCGTCGAGCGAGCCGAAGCCCTCGTCGACGAAGAGGGTCTCGAGGGTGACACCGCCGCTCTCCTCACGCACGACATCGGCAAGGCCGAGTGCAAGGGAAAGCGACGCATAGAAGGTCTCCCCGCCGGAGAGCGTGGCCGGATCGCGCGTCTGGCCGTTCCACGCGTCGACGATGTCGATGCCGAGGCCGGCCTGCGCATTGCCCGTGGCCGACTCGTCGAGGGCGAACGCGTATTTGCCGCTGCTCATGCGCTCCAGGTGCACCGAAGCAGCCTCGAGGACCGACCGGAAGCGACGCTGCACGGCATAGGCCTGCAGGGTGAGCTTGCGGACATTTGCATTGCTGCGAGCGGTGACCAAGGCACCGAGCTCGATGGCGGCGGCGGTCGTCGCCGCGGTTGTGGCTGCCGCAGACGTCGCGGCCAGCCATTCGTCGCGGTGCGACATGACGGCAACCAGGGCCTCCTGCGCGCGCACGGCATGCTGCTGGGCCGTGCCGTGAGCGACCTCGGCCGACGTGAGGGCCTGGGCTGTTTCGGCGGCCACCCGTGCCGCGGCATCGATGTCGATGTCAGCGCCGAGGCCCGCTGTTTCCGACCGCGCCAGGAGCAGGGCGTCGATAGCGCGGGCAACGATGTCAATGCGCGCTATCTCGGCTGACGCAGACGCCGAATCAGCGAGCTCGGAGCGGTGGCGATCAGTCTCGGCGCGCACGCGCTCGTCGAAGGCGTCTGCGGCCGTGCGCGCGGCGGCTGCCTGAGCCGCCAAGGTCTCGAGGGTGGTTGCGGCCTCAGCCTGCGCACGCGCCAGCGCCGCCTGCCGATCGACCAGTGCGGGCACCGACTCGGCGGCGACATGAGCTGCCTGCGCAGCTGCTCGAGCGCTGGCAAGTGCGGCGTCGGTGGAGTCAGGAGTGTCACCGCCAACCGATGCGGCAACTGCGGTGAGCTCATGCTCGATCGAGGTTGCCCGTGACTGCGCCTCACGGTGGCTAGCCTCCGCCGTGCTCTCGGCGGTGGCGGCCGACCGGGCGACAGCATCAGCCCGCGCGACGTCGTCGTCCGTGATGAGCTCGTGGTCTGGTGCGGCGGCGGGCTGCGGATGATCGAGCGCCCCGCACACCGGGCAGGCCTCACCGTCGACCAGCAGGGCGGCCAGGTGGGCGGCGCGTTGGTCGAGCTGCTGTCGCAGCAGGTCGGCTGCCGCAGTGCGGGCCGCATGCAGCGCATTGCGCGATTGCTGGAGTGATGCCTCTGCCTGCCGCTCGGCTTCGCGGGCTGCCTGCAGCGCGGTCGTCAGGTCGTCGCGCTTGCGGAGTAGGTCGCCCACGCGTTGCAGTCGCTCGACCTCGGCGTCGAGGGCCACGGTCGTGGCAGCGATGGCGCGCGCCTCGGTCAACTGGTCATCGACCTGGCGCTGCTGCTGTGGGAGGAGTGCAGCGCTGGCGCGCGAATCCTCGAGGGCAGTTGCCCGCTGATCGGCAAGTGCGCGCAGTCGCGTGCTCTCGGACTCGCGTTCGATTCTCCTCGCCTCCCAGTCGGCCAAGGGCTCCAGCCGCGTGCGCCGGGCGACGAGCTCGGTGGCACGAGCGCGCAGCGCAGCGTCGTCGAGGCTCGCGTCGTCGGGGTCGAGTGCCGTCGCGGCCCGAGCGATCGCAGCGCGTGCCTCGGTGGCCTGTCGCGCAGCCTCGAGGCGCTGCCGCGCGGCGAGCTCGGCCGTGCGCGCGGCCTCGAGCGGCGCTGCGAGTTGGGACAGGCGCGCGTCAGCATCGGCGGACAGGCCCTGCAGGGCCGTGACCAACGCCTCGGGATCGGCCTGCGGGTCCTGCGCAGCACCGAGGACCTCGGCGGCTCGCTCGCGCGCGATGGCCAGGGCGCGCTCGACACGGGCGGCACTGTCACCGCGCTCCTGTGCGGCCTCGTCAGCCGCGCGCTTGAGCTCGTCTTGCACGCGCTCGAGGACGCGATCGTCGATGAGGCTGGCCAGCGTGCGGTAACGATCGGCTGGCTTGGCACGCAGCAGGGCATCGAACTCGCCCTGGGGGAGCACGACGAGGCGACGGAATTGCTCGACGGTGAGCCCGAGGCGCTGCAGGAGGTAGACGCTGATCTCCTTGGCCTCGCGCATGGGCGGGGTCGCGTCATCGTGGACGGTGAGCGACTGTCGTGCACGCTCAGACGTCGTCCCGGATCCGCGCGCCTTCAGTCGCTCGTAGGCGGGGTTGCGGGTGATGGTGTGTCGCACGCCGTCGATGCTGAAGGTCAGCGACACCTCGGTGGGCTCGTCGGGGGCGCACAGGTGGCTGCGCAGCCGCCCGGCGTCGGATTCCGCGCCGGAGAGCGAGCCGTAGAGCGCAAACACGATGGCGTCGATGATCGTGGTCTTCCCGGAGCCGGTGGGTCCCTCGATCAGGAACAGCCCCGACGCGGTGAGGGCGTCGAAGTCAACGGACTGACGGTTGCGGAAGGGGCCGATGCCACACAGCTCGAGCGAGTGCAGCCTCACCGCGACACTCCATCGATGCGAACGCGCTCGACTGCCTCGCGCAGCAGCGCCTGCTCGATCTCGTCAGGCGGCGTCGAGGTCACATGCTCGACGAAGGCCTCCGCGATGGCGAGCGGATCACTCACCGGGACGCCCTCGGCATCGACGGCGATGATCGCGTCAGGGATCGAGCGCTCGAAGGTGAGCTCGACGGCGTGCGGGAGCACGGCGCGCAATCGGCCCATCGGATCGTCGGGACGGCGCGCATCGGTCAGGCGTACGCGCACCCAGTGATCGGCGTAGGACGCCGTGGCGGGATCGTCGAGCAGCTCCTGCAGGGTGCCGGTGAGCGTGATGAGCGGACGCGGCACCGGCGTGGGGACGAGCGTCACCGAGATCGGACCCGTCGCGGGCACGTTGAGGACGGTGACCGACTTCACGTGGTGCTGCTCGGAGAAGGAGAACGCGAGCGGGGAGCCGCTGTAGCGCACCGTGGGATCGACGACAGCCTGGGCGCCGTGGAGGTGGCCGAGGGCGACGTAGTCGACGCCGTCGAAGACTCCCGCGGGTGCATCGCCGATCCCGCCGACGCGCAGGTCTCGCTCGGAATCGCTGACCACGGCGTCGCCACCGCC
>CAINGG010000004.1 GCA_903848435.1 uncultured Actinomycetes bacterium
CGAAAGGCCAGGAGCACCGGCTGCTCACGGAGCGCCGGCATCGTGCGCCAGTCTGGCGAGCCGATGTCGAGCAGCCACGCGACTGCTCGAGTGACGAAGTCGGGCTCCTCGGGATCCGGCACCGCGGCCGGCCAGCCTGCCGGCCGCATGTCAGACCAACTGGCGTAGGACGTATTGCAGGATGCCGCCGTGGCGGTAGTAGTCCGCTTCCCCCGGAGTATCGATGCGCACGATGGGATCGAACTCCACGGTCGTGCCGTCGGGACGCGTGGCAACCACGTGCACCGTCGCTGGCGTGCGACCGTCATTGAGCTCGCGTACGCCGGTGATGTCGAGGGTCTCGCGGCCGGTCAAGCCGAGGGTCTGCGCCGACCTTCCGGCCGGGAACTGCAGAGGCAGCACCCCCATGCCGATGAGGTTGGACCGGTGAATGCGCTCATAGGACTGAGCGATGACCGCGCGCACGCCGAGCAGGGCCGTGCCCTTCGCCGCCCAGTCGCGGGATGAACCCGAGCCGTATTCGGTGCCCGCAATGACGACCAGGGGCGTGCCGTGCTCGGCGTAGGACACGGAGGCGTCGTAGATGGGCACGACGGGGGCATCTGGCCTCGTCAGGTCCAGGGTGAACCCACCCTCGACCCCGTCGAGCATGAGGTTGCGCAACCGGATATTGGCGAAGGTGCCGCGGATCATCACCTCGTGATTGCCTCGCCGCGAGCCGTAGGAGTTGAAGTCCTGGCGCGCCACACCGTGGGCGGTCAGGTAGTGACCGGCCGGACTATCGGCCTTGATGGAGCCGGCGGGCGAGATGTGGTCGGTGGTCACCGAGTCCCCGAGCACGGCGAGTACGCGCGCGCCCGAGATGTCGCTGACCGGCTGCGGGCTGCGTGGCATGCCGTCGAAGTAGGGAGGCTTGCGCACGTAGGTGGAGGCTGGATCCCAGGCGAAGGTCTCACCCGACGGGGTTTCGAGAGCCTGCCAACGCGCGTCGCCCGTGAAGACGTCGGCGTAGCGATCGGCGTACATCTCCTCGTCGATGGCCGAGTCGACGACGGCCTCGACCTCTGCCGCGGTGGGCCAGATGTCGCGCAGATAGACGTCCTGGCCGTCGGGTGTCGTCGCGATCGGGTCCTTCAGAATGTCGATGTCCATCGTCCCGGCGATCGCGTAGGCGACGACGAGCGGCGGCGATGCCAGGTAGTTCATCTTCACGTCGGGGTTGATGCGCCCCTCGAAATTGCGGTTGCCCGACAGGACCGAGACCGCTGCGAGTCCGGAGCCATTGACTGCCGCGCTCACCTCGTCGGGAAGCGGGCCGGAATTGCCGATGCAGGTGGTGCAGCCGTATCCGACGAGGTCAAAGCCGAGCTTGTCGAGGTAGGGCGTGAGGCCGGCGCGGTCGTAGTAGTCGGTGACGACCTTGGATCCGGGCGCAAGCGTGGTCTTGACCCAGGGTCGGCGCGTGAGCCCGAGCTCGGCCGCCTTCTTCGCGACGAGCGCGGCGGCCACCATGACGGACGGATTGGAGGTGTTGGTGCACGACGTGATGGCAGCGATCACCACCGCCCCGTTGTCGATCGTCGCGCGCGATCCGTCGGCGAATGTCACCTCCGCCGGCCGGGGCTCCGTGGCGTACGCAGGAAGGGCCTCCCGGAAGGCCTCGCGGGCGCGCGCGAGCTCGACGCGATCCTGCGGGCGCTTGGGCCCGGCAATCGACGGCACGACAGTGGCGAGATCGAGCTCGAGGTGCTCGCTGTAACGGGCCTGGTGCTGCGGGTCCAGCCACAGCCCCTGTGCGCGGGCGTAGGCCTCGACGAGCGCGATCTGCTCCGGACTGCGGCCGGTCAGCCGAAGGTAGTCGATGGTGGCGTCGTCGATCGGGAAGATGGCGACCGTCGAGCCGTACTCGGGACTCATGTTGCCGATGGTCGCCCGATTGGCGAGAGGCACCGCCGCCACGCCCTCGCCATAGAACTCACCGAACTTGCCGACCACGCCGTGCGCGCGGAGCATCTGCGTGATGACCAGGACGAGGTCGGTCGCCGTCGTGCCCTCGGGCAGGCTCCCGGTGA
>CAINGG010000005.1 GCA_903848435.1 uncultured Actinomycetes bacterium
CGTAGGCGCCCGAATAACACCGGTGTCATTACATAGGTCTCGGGGCCACTCGTCAAGCCCGTGAGGGCCTTTGGCCTCATGCGGCGACCGGAAGGGGCCCGTAGGTGGTGGTCCGCTGGCGGGCCGGACGACCAGCGCTGGCGATCAGCTCGCGGATCTGGTCGGGCGTCCGGGAGGACCCGTGGGCGGAGCCGGCCATGCGGCTGATGGTCTCCTCCATCAACGTCCCGCCAATGTCATCGACCCCGGCGGCGAGCATCGCCCGGGTGCCGTCGTCGCCCAGCTTGACCCAGGAGCACTGCACGTGGTCGATCGCGCCGTGGAGCATGACGCGTGCCATCGCGTGGACCGCCCGGTTGTCGCGGGCAGACGGACCGGGGCGCGCGGCGCCCGCAAGATAGAGAGGCGCGTTGTGATGCACGAAGGGCAGCGCGACGAACTCGGTGAATCCCCCGGTGCGCTCCTGGATGCCCCGCAGCACGCGTAGATGCGCCACCCAGTGCGCAGGGTTGTCGACGTGGCCGTACATCATCGTCGAGCTCGAGCGCAGGCCCACCTCGTGCGCGGTCGTCACGATGTCGATCCATGCCGAGGTCGGCAACTTGCCCTTGGTGAGGATCCAGCGCACATCGTCGTCGAGGATCTCGGCCGCGGTGCCCGGGATCGAGTCAAGCCCCGCCTCGCGGGCCGCCAGCAGCCATTCCCGCGGCGACAGACCGGTGCGCGCCGCTCCGTTGGCGACCTCCATGGGGCTGAAGGCGTGCAGGTGGATGCCGGGGGCCGCCGCCTTCACGGCGCGGGCGAGGTCGAAGTACGCCGTTCCGGGCAGGTCCGGGTGGATGCCGCCCTGCATGCAGATCTCGGTGGCACCGGCCGCCGCGGCCTCGCGGACCCGGGCACCGACCTCGTCGAGCGAGAGGGTGTAGGCATCGACGTCCTGGGCGCGCTGTGCGAACGCACAGAAGCGGCAGCCGGTGTAGCAGACATTGGTGAAGTTGATATTGCGGTTGACGACGTAGGTCACGTCGTCACCCACCACCTGTCGGCGAAGGTCATCGGCCAAGGCGACGACGGCGTCGAGCGCGGCCCCGTCGCACGACATGAGAGCGATGGCCGCGTCGTGCTGCTCTGGCCGGGCCAGGGCGGCGGGATCGCGATGCGCGAGGTCGAGCGCGGCGCGCACGTCGGACGGCAGTCGGGCTGGCGCGCTCACCGACGCCACGCGCTCGCGCACCTCGGACCAGTCGCCGTAGACGTCTTCGAAGTCCGCACGTCGATCGGCCCGGCGTCCCTCGGTGTCGATGGCGGCGTGCAGGTCGGTCCGCCCGCCCGCCTGGCGGCGAGCGAACGCGGCGTAGGCATCCTGGTCGTCATCGGGCTCCTGCCACGGCAGGCCGAGCGCACGCACGCGGGGATCCATGAGCCCGTCCGGGCCGGCCAGCGCATCGACGTGGGCGCGCAGGCGCGGATCGATCCAGGTCTCGGCGGCGACGTAGGCCGGATGCGCGGTGAGCCGCGGGCGCAGGGCGAAGCCGGCCGCCGCCGTGCGATCACGCAGGTCATCGAGATGGGGCCACGGCCGCTCGGGATTGACGTGGTCCGGCGTCAGTGGACTGACACCGCCCCAGTCGTCGACACCCGCGCCAAGGATCGCCTCGAGGTCATCGTCGTCGGACAGGTTGGGCGGGGCCTGCAGGCGCATGCCCGGGCCGAGGATGACGCGGGCCGTCGCCAGCGTCGCGAGATAGTCGTCGCGATCGAGGTCGGGCGTTTGCCGCATCGCGGTGTCGTCCTTGGCCCGGAAGTTCTGGA
>CAINGG010000006.1 GCA_903848435.1 uncultured Actinomycetes bacterium
ACCTGATCGTGCGCTTGTTGCGGCGGCATTGGCACGGTGAGGGAATCGTCTTGCTCGAGTCCCTTGAACCATCGACTGAACAGTCCCACAGCATCCCCATATCTCTCGCAGGCGAAGGCTATGCCGGCTGTGAGCGCCCTCGGCCAGTTGGGCCGTGGATGAGTCCACGACCTGGTGTCCGAGGGGGGACTTGAACCCCCATGCCCTTGCGGGCACTAGCACCTCAAGCTAGCGCGTCTGCCAATTCCGCCACCCGGACAGGGTTGGCGCTCGCGGTGACGGCTCATGCCGGCCGAAACGCCGTCCGCGAGGATAACAACCGCCTGTCGCCCCCGGCCACCTGCCTCCGACAGGATGGGCCCGTGGAGCCCACATCAGCCGATGCCGTCGCCGCCCAGGACGAGGTCATCGGGATCCTGCGCGACCTCATCCGCATCGATACCACCAACGACGGCACCGATGCCGGACCGGGCGAAGCCCTGGCGGCTGAATACGTCGAAGGCGCCCTGCGCGAGGTTGGGCTCGACGCCGAGCGCTTCAGCACCACGTCCGGCATGCGCCAGGGTGTCATCGCGCGGATCCCTGGCACGGATCCCTCCCTGCCCCGACTCCTGTTGCACGGACACCTCGACGTCGTCCCCGCGCAGGCAAGCGACTGGCAGGTGCCGCCGTTCGCCGCCGAGGTCATCGACGACATGGTCTGGGGACGCGGAGCGGTCGACATGAAGGACATGGACGCGATGCTGCTGAGCCTCGCGCGCGCCTGGTCGCGATCAGGCACCCGGGCCCGCCGCGACCTGGTCTTCCTTTTCCTCCCCGACGAGGAAGCCGGCGGTCATCACGGATCCCACTGGATCGTCGACAACCGGCCCGACATGCTCGAGGGCGTCAGCGAGGGTGTCAGCGAGGTCGGTGGGTTCTCGATGACCCTGCCCGATCAGCGGCGTCTCTACCTCATCCAGACCGCTGAGAAGGGCATCGCCTGGATGCGGCTCCACGCCGAAGGCCGTGCGGGCCACGGATCGGTCATCAACCGCGAGAACGCCGTGACCGAGCTCGCGGCGGCTGTGACCCGGCTGGGCGAGCACAACTGGCCGATCGCCCTGTCGCCGACGGCCAAGCGCATGACGCAGACCATCGGCGACGCACTCGGCGTCGAACTCGACCTCGAGGACCTCGATCACCTGGCCGAGCAGATCGGCCCCATGGTGCGATTCATCGGCGCGGCCACCCGCAACACGACCAACCCCACGATGCTCAGCGCGGGCTACAAGGCCAACGTCGTGCCTGGGTCGGCCTCAGCGACGGTCGATGGTCGCTTCATGCCAGGGCACGCGGATGAGTTCTTCAGCAAGGTCGACGAACTCCTCGGCCCGCACGTGCGCCGCGAGTTCGAAAACCATGATGTCGCACTCGAGGCCGACTTCGAGGTGCCGCTTGTCGACGCGATGCGTGCCTCGCTCGATGCCGAGGATCCAGGCGCGCTCACCGCGCCCTACATCCTGTCGGGAGGCACCGATGGAAAGGCCTTTGCTCGCCTCGGGGTCACTGCCTACGGCTTCTCGCCCCTACGGCTCCCGGCAGACCTCGATTTCGGTGCCCTTTTCCACGGGGTGGATGAGCGGGTGCCGATCGAGTCCGTGCACTTCGGCGTGCGCGCACTCGATCGCTTTCTGCGCCAGGTGTAGCGCTATGCCGTGCGGCTGATGCGCATGACCCGGCGCCGCATCCACACCCGACGCCTGCCGTCGGGATAGAGCCGGAGTCGGGCGAGTTCCCACTTGCCGTATTCGGCGTACTCGGTCAGGACGGATCGGGCGGAGTCTCGCGACGTGCCGCGGGGGAAGGAGAATTCGCGGTACTCGTACGTCGCGGACACGGGCCTCCTCGGCTAGCGGTGATCACCGGCATCTCGCGATGACACCTCGTCCAGGACCGACCGTATCTCCTCCGGCAACACCAGGGCATCGGATTGCACGGCCGTGCGCAGGTGGTGGACGGTGCGAGGTCCCACGACCACCGATGCCACGCCGGGACGGTCGCGCACCCAGGCAAGCGCGACCTCGGTGGCCGTCACCTCGAGCCCCGCGGCAGCGGCGACCACGCCTTCCACCACGCGTCGACCGCGGTCATCGAGGAGACGACGCACATCCGGGCCAAGCGCCTCTGACGCGCCACGAGAGTCCGGAGGCGTCCCGTGGCGGTACTTGCCGGTCAGGACACCGCAGCCGAGGGGAGCGCACGCGAGCAGTCCGAGGTCGTGGGCGCGCGCAGCGGCGATCACCTCCGTCTCAGCCTCGCGATCCACCAGCGAGTACGCCGTGGCCACGGCAGCCAGCGGCCGGTAATGGGGGGCACGCGCGGAGGCAACGGCGGCGGTGCCGACCTGCCACCCGCGCGAGAAGGCCACTCCCGCGTAGTGCACGCGACCCGTGGCGACGGCCACGCTCATCGCATCGAGTGTCTCGTCAACGGGGGTCGCGTCGTCCCAGGCCGATAGCAGCCACAGGTCGATGTGACCGGTCCCCAGGCGTGCCAGGGAAGCATCAAGGGATGAGAGCAGGTGCTGGCGAGAGGTGTCGATGGGACGCTTCGGGCGTCCGCCTGCTCCGGCACGCGTGACGACGAACGCCGCCTCGCGCAATGAGGGGTCGGAGAGCACCTTGCCCAGCAAGGACTCCACGGCACCGTCCGCGTGGGTATCGCTGGTGTCGATCAGAGAGCCACCGGCATCGATGAAGGACCGCACCATGTCGTCGGCATCGGCGGGATCGACGCCGCGCCCCCAGCCCAGAGTGCCGAGGCCGAGTCGGCTCACCGTCGCACCCGTCGCCCCCAGGGCTCGTTGCTCCACGCACGTCAACCTAGCGAGGGCCCGGGGTGGATAGGCTCGCCTGACACGCGGGCGAGGAGGACTCATGCGTCTCGGACTGAACCTCGGGTACTGGGGTGCCGGCAACGACGCCGACAACCTTGCCCTCGCGCGCGAGGCCGACCGGCTCGGCTACAGCGTCACGTGGGCCGCTGAGGCGTACGGCTCGGATGCTGCCACGGTGCTCGCCTGGGTGGCGGCGCAGACCGAACGCATCGACATCGGGTCGGCCGTTTTTCAGATCCCTGGCCGCACCCCGGCCAATACCGCGATGACGGCCGCCACCCTCGACACGCTGTCCGGTGGGCGCTTCCGACTGGGGCTGGGCGTGTCCGGCCCGCAGGTGTCGGAGGGCTGGCATGGCGTGCGTTTCGACAAGCCCCTGGCGCGCACCCGCGAGTACGTCGCCATCATCCGCAAGGCGCTAGCCCGCGAACGGCTCACCTTCGACGGTGAGTTCTTCACCCTGCCGCTGCCCGATGGACCAGGCAAGGCGCTGACCTTGACAGTGCATCCCGTGCGCGAGCGGATCCCCATCTACCTCGCCGCCGTGGGACCCAAGAACCTCGAGCTCGCCGGAGAAATCGCCGATGGCTGGCTGGCCATCTTCTACTCGCCCGAGTACGCCCCCGAACTCCTCGCGCAGATTGCGGCGGGACGCGCCAAGGTGGGGCAGACGCTGGCCGGATTTGACATCGTGCCCACGGTCCCCGTCGTGATCGGCGACGACCTCGACGCGTGCGCAGGCCCGGTGCGCGCCTACTCCGCGCTCTACATCGGCGGTATGGGCTCTCGCGAGAAGAATTTCTACAACGCCCTCGCCGTCCGCATGGGCTACGACGAAGCTGCCGCCGAGATTCAGGACCTCTACCTCGGCAGGGACTACGTCGGGGCCGCCAATGCCGTGCCGCTGGACTTCATCGACCGCAC
>CAINGG010000007.1 GCA_903848435.1 uncultured Actinomycetes bacterium
CATGCAGCAGGGGCCCCGCAGGAAGCGCAACCCGGGTGGCGCCATGATCGCGCGGGTCACGAGCAAGGGCCAGATGACCGTCCCCAAGAACGTGCGCGAGTTCATGGGACTCGAGCCGGGGGACGCGGTGCTGATCTCCATGCTCGGGGAGAAGGTCACGATGGAGCGCATCATCCCGTTGGACGAGCTCGAGCGCGTGCCCGTTCCCGAGGAGGTCCGCACGATGTCGGATGAGGAGCGGCAGCGCCTGATCGACGAGGGCCACCGCCGGCGTTGGGAGGCGAAGGTGCGCCGCGAGTCCCCGGATTGGCAGCCCGAGGACGACGATCCCACGTGAGCGCCTACGTGGACACGAACATCCTCATCCGCCACATCACCCGTGACCACGATGACCCCGCGCGCCAGGCGACGGATCTGCTGCGCGGCCCCCGCAGGCTCCTGCTCGAGCCGCTGGTCCTCCTCGAGACCGCGTTCGTCCTCGGCGGTCCGTACGGGTACACCCGCGAGCGGATCGTGCGCTGCCTCCTCGACGTCCTCACGCTGCCCGCGATCGTGGCCGATACCCACCTCCTCTCGACCGCGCTCGCGCTGCATGTCGAGCACCGCATCGAGCTGCCTGATGCCGTCCTCGCCGCGACGGCGCTGCTCGACGGCCCACCCGTCGTGGCCTCGTTCGACCGCGGGCTGGACCGCGTGCCCGGCCTCGAGCGCCTGGCCCCGTAGCCCGGTCCGCAATGATGCCCCGGTCCGACGGAGGGGGAACGGCGATGGCCGAGCAGATGATCAGGATCACGAGCGGGGACGTGCAGTTCCTGGCCCGGATGGAGCCCGAGAAGTCGCCGCAGACGTGCGCGGCCTTCCTGAAGCTCCTGCCCTACGATCAGAAGCTGATCCACGTGCGCTGGAGCGGCGAGTCCTGCTGGATCTCGCTCGGCGACTTCGACCTCGGCGTGCCCTTCGAGGACGCGACCAGCCACCCGGCCCCCGGCGAGATCCTCTGGTACCCCGGCGGCATCTCCGAGTGCGAGCTCCTGTTCCCGTACGGGCCGTGCTGCTTCGCCTCGAAGGCCGGCCAGCTGGCGGGCAACCACTTCCTCACGATCGTCGAGGGCAGGGAGAAGCTGCACGCGTTCGGGGCCAGCACGCTGCAGGTCGGCGCGCTGCCGATCCGCTTCGAGCTGGCCTAGGCCGGCACCTTCCCGGCCAGTCGGATCGCGAACAGCCGCGGCCAGAGCTTGCCCGTCACGGCCATGTGCCCCGTGACGGGATCCCGGGCGATGCCGTTGAGGACCTCGCCCTGCCCGTCGAGGCGGGACCTGAGGCGCGCCATGTCGAGCCAGCCCCGCACCCGACCCGACGCGGGGTCGATCAGGGCGATGCGGTCGGACCGGTAGACGTTGGCCCAGACGATGCCGTCGCGGTACTCGAGCTCGTTGAGACTCGAGATGGCGATCGAGCCGTCGCGCACCGCCACGGCGCGGCGCACCGAGAAGGTGACCGGATCGAGGAAGCGCAGGGTGTCCGAGCCGTCCGAGGCGATCAGGGACGTGCCGTCCGTGGTCAGCCCCCAGCCCTCCCACGCGTAGGCCCGGGCGCCCTGCGGCGCGAGCGTGCCCGGGCTCCA
>CAINGG010000008.1 GCA_903848435.1 uncultured Actinomycetes bacterium
GATCCAGCCGGCTGGGGACTCATGGCCCCTCCACTATCGCAGGAAAACGCCAGCCTGCTCGACGAGGTTGATCACGGGCTCGGGGAGGATGCCCAAGATGACCGTGACCGCGACCGAAATCGCCAGGGCCAGCGTCGTGGTCGCCGACGGCACCGCTGCTGCCGGAGAGCCCTCCACGGGCTCGCGGAAGAACATGATGACGACCACGCGGATGTAGAAGAAGGCAGCCATCACGCTGGCGATCACGCCGACGATGACCAGGGCGACGTTGTCGACGGCGAGGGCCGACCCGAAGACGAGGAACTTCGCGATGAATCCGCTGGTGAGCGGGAAGCCGGCCAGGGCGAACATGAAGATGGCGAAGCACGTGGCCACGATCGGGGACCGCTTGCCCAGGCCCGCCCACTGGTCGAGTCGCGTAACCTCTCCGCCCGCGTCGCGGACCATCGCGATGATCGCGAAGATGCCGATCGTGGTGAAGCCGTAGGCCACGAGGTAGAAGATCGAGGCGTAGAGGCCCTGGATCGTGGCGGTGGATACGCCGATGAGGATGAAGCCGGCCTGGGCGATCGATGAGTAGGCGATCATGCGCTTGATGTCGGTCTGCGCGATGGCCACCACCGAGCCGAAGAGCATGGTCAGGCCGGCGATGATCCACAGCACCGGCTCCCAGTCCCAGCGCACACCGCCAAGGGCGACGTAGAGGACGCGGAACATCGCGCCGAAGGCGGCGACCTTGACCGCGGCCGCCATGAACGCCGTCACCGGAGCCGGAGAGCCCTGGTAGACGTCGGGCACCCACGCGTGGAAGGGCACGGCGCCGATCTTGAACAGCAGGCCCACGAGCAGCAACGCCGTACCGCCGATGACGAGCGCCGTCTGGCCCGGCTCACCGGCCAGGGCCTCACCGATGACGGAGAACTCCAGGCTGCCTGCGTAGCCGTAGAGCAACGCCATGCCGAAGAGCAGGAACGCGGAGGAGAAGGCGCCGAGGATGAAGTACTTCAGGGCGGCTTCCTGCGAGAGCAGGCGCCGGCGGCGTGACATGCCCGCCATGAGGTAGAGCGGCAGCGACATGATCTCCAGGGCGATGAAGAGCACCAGGAGGTTGGTCGAGGTGACGAAGATCATCATGCCGAAGACGGAGAAGAGGAACAGCGGCCAGATCTCGGTCTGGAAGTAACCCCGCGCCGTCAGCTCGCGCTCGTCTTCGGATCCGGGCAGGGCAGATGCGCGCGGCGCGAAGGCATCGCCCGCCGGGTCGAGCTGACGCTCCGACATCAGCAGCGCTACGAGGATGGCCAGCAGCAGGATCAGGCCCATGAAGAGCATGCCCGGCCCGTCGATGGCGAGCGCACCCTCCGCCTCGAGCCCCTGCATTGAGCGGTTGACGACCAGCACGACGAACGCCCCGATGAGCGAGCCGAAGGCCAGGACCAACTGGATCGGCCGGCGAGCGCTGCGCCCGACGAAGGCCTCGACGATCACGCCGATCACGCCGGCCGCGCCGACGATGATGTAGGGCAGCAGGGCGATGTAGTCGATGCTGGGCGCGGGCATCACATCGGGGTTCACTGCTCACCCCCCTGCACGATCGGCGGGATGACGGGTGGCGGGTCGGTGACACCGACAACCTGCAAGGTGCGCTCGACGGCCGGGTTGATGACGTTGAGCACGGGGGCCGGGAAGACGCCGAGCAGGATGGTGAGGAACACGATCGGGGCAAGGACGGTGACTTCGCGGCCGCGTACGTCGGTCATCCCCTCGACCGCCGGGGATACCGGGCCGGTCGCCACCTTCTGGTAGAGCTTCAGCGCATAGGCCGCCGTGATGACGATGCCGAGCGTCGCGAGCACGGCCACCGGCACGTTGACGGCGAAGGTGCCCAGCAGCACGAGGAACTCGCCGATGAAGCTCGCCAGGCCGGGAAGCGCCAGGGCCGACAGCGCCGCGAAGAGCAAGAAGCCCGCGAGCACAGGGGCCACCTTGTTGAGGCCACCATAGGTGGAGATGAGGCTCGAGCCCCCCGCGCGATTCATCAGGAAGCCCGCGGTGAGGAACACTGCCGCCGTCGACAGCCCGTGAGCCAGCATGTAGAAGGTGGAGCCGGACAGGCCCCACGACGTGAAGACGAAAATGCCGAGTGCGATGAAGCCGAAGTGCGACATCGAGCTGTAGGCGAAGAGCCGCTTCATGTCATTTTGGCCGAAGGCGACGAGCGCTCCGTAGAGGATGCCGATGACCGCGAGAGCCACCACCAGCGGGGCGTAGAACTCCGACGCGGCCGGGAAGATCGGAAGCAGATAGCGGATCATGCCGAAGGTGCCGACCTTGTCGAGCACGCCGATGAGCAGAACGGCGGTAGCCGGGGTCGACTCCTTGGCGGCGTCGGGCAGCCACGTGTGGAAGGGCCACAGGGGCGCCTTGATCGCGAAGGCGATGAAGAACCCGAGGAAGAGGACCTTCTGGGTATTGGGATCGATGTCGAGGCCGACCAGCGCAGCGAAGTCGAAGGTGCCCTGGCCCAGCTGCTGTGCGGAGACGACGTAGAGGCCGATGAGGGCCGCCAGCATGAGCAGGCCGCCGACCAGGCTGTAGACGAGGAACTTCACGGCCGCGTAGCTGCGGTCGGCCCCGCCGTAGCGTCCGATCAGGAAGTAGATCGGGATGAGCATGACCTCGAAGAACACATAGAAGAGGAAGACGTCGGTGGCGGAGAAGACGCCAATCATCAGTGTCTGCAGCACCAGGATGAGCGCGAAGTAGCCCTTGACGCTGCGCCCCGACCCCGGCATCACGTCGTTCCACCCGGCCAGGATGACCACGGGCACGAGCGTTGCCGCGAGCGCCACCAGCACGAGGCCGATTCCGTCCACGCCCACGCTGTAGGAGATGCCCAGCGCCGGGATCCACGGGTAGCTCTCGACGAATTGGAAGGGCGCCGTGGCGTCGGCCTCGAACTGCAGGCCCATGACGACGGTCAGCACCAGGGTGAGCAGCGAGAAGAAGAGTGCCACCTGCTTGGGCAGCACCTCTCGGTCGCGCGGGAGCAGCATCAAGACGATGGAGCCGACGAGGGGCACCACCATCAGAATCGTGAGCCAGGGCAGCGTCATCACGGCAGCCTCGCCAGCAGGAGAACAGCCCCGACAATGACGGCGCCGGCCACCATGAGCAGCGCATAGGACCGCGCGAAGCCCGACTGCAGTTTGCGAAGTCGTGAGCCTGCACCCCCGACGAAGCGCGCGGAGCCGTCCACTGTGCCGTCGATGATTCGATCGTCAATGAAGACCGAGCCATCGGAGAGGATGTAGGTCGGCTTGACCACGAGGGCGTCGTTGATCGCATCGTCGTAGAGGCTGTTGCGCGCCGCGACCGTGAGGAAGTTGCCCTTCGGGGCCACGACCGGTACCTCCTTGCGGTACTTCGCGATGGCGATGGCGACGCCGATGAGCACGATTGCCAGGGTGATGCCCTCGAGGGCGATGGTCGGGATCGCCAGGGGCTTCTCCTCGAACCCGGTGACGGGCTCGAGCCAGGTCTCGATGTTGCCCCAGTAGAGCAGCGCCGCACCGGTGAAGACCGAGCCGATGCCCAGGATGATCAGGGGGATGGTCATCACGGGCTTGGACTCGTGCGGGTGGGCATCATCCGGCCAGCGCGCCTTGCCGAAGAAGGTCATGATCACCATGCGGGTCATGTAGAAGCCGGTGATGCCGGCCGCAAGCACGCCACAGATGCCGATGATGGCGTTTTGCTCGAACGCCGCGTGGATGATGTCGTCCTTCGAGAAGAAGCCGGAGAACGGCGGAATTCCGATGATCGCGAGGTAGCCGCACATGAAGGTGATCCACGTGATCACCATGACCGTGCGGAGTGCGCCGTAGCGCCGCATGTCCTGCTCGTCGCTCATGCCGTGGATCACCGAGCCGGCGCCGAGGAAGAGATTGGCCTTGAATACACCGTGCGTGAGCAGGTGGAAGATGGCGAAGACATAGCCGATGGGCCCGAGGCCCGCCGCCAGGACCATGTAGCCGATCTGGCTCATGGTGGATCCGGCCAGTGCCTTCTTGATGTCGTCCTTCGCCGAACCGATGATCGCGCCGATGAACATCGTGATGACGCCGATGACGACCACGGCGGTCAGCGCGAACGCCGTGCCGTCGTAGATGGGGTTGCTCCGCACGATCAGGTAGACGCCGGCGGTGACCATCGTGGCCGCGTGGATCAGCGCCGAGACCGGGGTCGGGCCCTCCATGGCGTCGAGCAGCCAGGCCTGCAGCGGGAACTGCGCCGACTTGCCGCAGGCCGCCAGCAGGAGGAGCAGGCCGATCCAGGTGAGCGTCGACTCGTTGGCCTCCCCCGCGGCCGCGAAGACGGAGTCGAAGGTCACCGTGCCGAAAGTGACGAAGATGAGCATGATCGCCAGGCTGAGCCCGACGTCGCCCACGCGGTTCATGATGAACGCCTTCTTGGCAGCCGCTGCCGCGCTTGGCTTCCACTGCCAGAAGCCGATCAGCAGGTAGGAGGCCAGGCCCACGCCCTCCCAGCCGACGTAGAGCAGGAAGTAGTTGTCGGCGAGCACCAGCAGCAGCATGGCCGCGATGAAGAGGTTGAGGAACCCGAAGAACTTGCGCCGGTCCGGATCGTGATCCATGTAGCCCAGCGAGTACACGTGGATGAGCGAGCCGACGATGGTGATCAGCAGGACGAAGACCATCGACAGCTGGTCGAGCTGGAGCGCGACCGGCACGTTGAAGCCGCCGACGAAGACCCACTCGAAGAGCGTCTGGCCGATCGCCCGGTCGTCCGCCGGGCGGCCCATCAGGCCGACCAGGAGCACGATCGCGTAAACGGCGGCCAGGGACACCGTGACCACGCCGAGGTAGGGGCCCCAGCGATTGGTCCGGCGACCGCCTAGCAGCAGGACCGCCGCGCCAAAGAGCGGCAGGGCGATGAGGACCCACAGATACGAGAAGACGCCGGTCGCCGCAGTCAGCGGCGCCAGGCTGGGCGCACCCTCGGCGAGGGCGACAGCGCCGTTCCCGATCACGGCGCCTCCTTCTCTTTCTGGGAACTTCTCGTGTGGTGCCCGGGCCCCGGGCGGGGGTTCAGTACTTCAGCAGGTTGGGTTCATCGATCGAGGCGGAACGCCGCGAACGATAGACGGTGACGATGATGGCGAGTCCGACGACGACCTCCGCCGCCGCGACGACCATGACGAAGAAGGCGATGACCTGTCCGTCAAGGTTGCCGTTCGTGCGGGCGAAGGCCACGAAGGCCAGGTTGGCGGCGTTGAGCATGAGTTCGATCGACATGAAGACGACGATGGCATTGCGGCGCACAAGCACGCCGATGGAACCCAGCGTGAAGAGGACGCACGACAGGACGATGTAGTTCTCGACGCTCATGACGGCTCCCCCGGAGAGGTGCCCGGATCGTCAGCGACCGGACGCTTGCCAGGGCCGTAGGCGGCCTCGCCCGAGGTCAGGGCGGCCGTCTCGGCGACAGCGGCGGTGTCGACGGGGCGCAGGTCACCGCGGGCGCGCAGCGGGCCGGGCACCGAGATGTCCGCGACGCTGCCGTCGGGCAGCAGGGCGGGGGTGTCGACGGCGTTGTGTCGCGCATAGACGCCCGGCGACGGCTGCGGCACCGGATGCACTCCGGCGCGGGTGCGGTCCTGCGAGATCTCGCGCTGGGTACGACGCGGCTGCCAGCGCTCGCGATGCGCGAGCACGAGCGCTCCGAGGGCGGCCACGATCAGCAGTCCGGCGACGATCTCGAAGGCAAGCACGTATTCGGAGAACAGCAGGCGCGCGAGGCCTTCGACATTGCCGCCGTACTGGCCATTGGCGCCGTCGAGTCCAATGACGGGTACGCCGCTCAGCGCACTGCCCAGCCCGATAGCCAGGAGCAGCCCGAAGCCCGCCGCTAGGAGGATGCCCGCGACCCGCTGACCCCGAAGGGTCTCAACGAGAGAGTCCGAGGAGTCGACACCCACGACCATGAGAACGAAGAGGAAGAGCATCATGACCGCGCCGGTGTAGACGATGATCTGCACCATGCCGAGGAAGGGTGCGGCATTGGCGATGTAGAGCACGGCCAGGCTGATCATCGTCAAGGCGACCCACAGCGCGCTGTGCACGGCGCGACGCGACAGGATCAGGCCGATCCCACCGGTCACCGCGAGGATGGCGCAGACCCAGAAGACGACGGCCTCGGCCGTGCTGGGCTCCGTGGAGGTCACGCCTTCTCTCCCTGTGTTGCCTGCCAGATCGCGGTATCACCATCTGGCTCCTGAGCAGGTACCGAGCCCGAGACCTTACCGGCGTAGTAGTCCTTCTCGGTCGTCCCGGGGACCATGGCGTGCGGAGGCGCGATCATGCCGGGCAGCAGGGGGGCGAGCAGCTCGGACTTCTCGAAGATGAGGTCGGCCCGATTGTCGTCCGCGAGCTCGTAGACGTTGGTCATGGTGAGTGCACGGGTGGGGCACGCTTCGATGCACAGGCCGCAGAAGATGCAGCGCAGATAGTTGATCTGGTAGACGCGGCCGTAGCGCTCACCAGGGCTGAATCGCTCAGTGTCGGTGTTGTCCGCGCCCTCGACCAAGATCGCGTCCGCGGGGCACGCCCACGCGCAGAGCTCGCAGCCCACGCACTTCTCGAGCCCGTCGGCCCAGCGATTGAGCTGGTGGCGCCCGTGGAAGCGCGGCTTTGGCGGGAAGCGATCAGCCTGCTCGGGGTACTGCTCGGTGACGACCTTCTTGAACATCGTCTTGAACGTCACACCGAATCCGCGGACTGCGGGAGGCAACTCAGGCACGGACGTCCTCCCCGCTGTCGGTGAGCGCAGTGTCGGCAGCCGCCGGCGTCGCCGTAGCCGTGCCCGCAACGGTGGCCGTCGCCGCCTTGGTACGTCGCGATGTGTAGGTGAACTCCTGGCCGGGCAGCGGCGGCACGGGGTAGCCGCCGGCGTAGGGGTCGAAGGGCTTGTCGAGCTCGGCCTTCGCGACCTCCAGGCGCGCCCTCTCCTTGCGCTCGGAGCGCACCTGCAGGACCCATGAGCCCACGACGATCACGATGAGCAAGCCTCCACCGACGAGCAGGAGCTCTTGGGTCGTGACCGAGAACTCATTGCGCACCACGCGAGCGGCCGCCACGACGACGATCCACACCAGTGACGCAGGGATGAGGATCTTCCAGCCAAAGCGCATGAACTGGTCGTAGCGCAACCGCGGCAGCGTGCCGCGCAGCCAAATGAACACGAAGATGAAGAGCTGGACCTTGATGAGCCACCACAGCAGCGGCCACCAACCGACGTTGGCGCCATCCCAGAGTGACAGCGGCCACGGAGCGATCCACCCACCCAGGAAGAGCGTGGTGGCGAGCGCCGAGACGGTCACCATGTTGATGTATTCGGCGAGGAAGAACAGCGCGAACTTCAGCGAGGAGTACTCGGTGTGGAAGCCGCCGACGAGCTCGCCCTCGGCCTCGGGAAGGTCGAAGGGGGCTCGGTTGGTCTCGCCGACCATGGCCGTGACATAGATGAGGAACGACGGAAGCAGGATCACGGCGTACCAGATGGGCTCCTGGGCCGCCACGATGCCGGAGGTCGACATCGTGCCGGCGTAGAGGAACACCGCGACGAACGACATCGACATCGCGAGCTCGTAGGAGATCATCTGCGCCGAGGAGCGCAGGCCGCCGAGCAGCGGGTAGGTCGAGCCCGACGACCAACCGGCGAGCACGATGCCGTAGATGCCGATCGAGGCGATCGCCAGAACGTAGAGGACGGAGACCGGGAAGTCGGTGAGCTGCAGCGGCGTCTCCACACCGAAGATGCTCACCATGGGGCCGAAGGGAATGACCGCGAAGGCGAGGAATGCCATCGTCGCCGAGATGATCGGCGCGATCCAGTAGACGGCCAGGTGCGCCGTCTTGGGGATGATCTCCTCCTTCAAGCCCAGCTTGAAGCCGTCCATCAGCGACTGCAGCAGGCCGAAGGGGCCGACGCGGTTAGGGCCGATGCGGTTTTGCATGCGCGAGACCACGCGGCGCTCCCACCAGATGGTGAAGAGCGTCATGAGCACCAGGCCCACGAAGATCGCGACGACCTTGAGCAGGATCAGCCACCAGGGATCGTTGAAGGTGTATTCGCTCACGCCGCACCTCCGGTGACGCGTACGACGGACCCATGGGTCGCGCCGATGCCCAGGAGGGCGCATCCCTCGGAGTTGAGCGGGGCCCACACCGCGCCGTCGGCGACATCGCCGATGGACAGCGGCAGGGTGACCGAGCCGGTGGTCGTCGACAAGGTGAC
>CAINGG010000009.1 GCA_903848435.1 uncultured Actinomycetes bacterium
CCGATCTCCGATCCCGAGCCGGGAGCGTCGGCTGCCAACGGCTCAGCGGTGAGCGTCGTGCTCTCCCTCGGACCGGAGCGTTACGCGGTGCCGCAGTTGACCGGCCTCACCGTGGAGCAGGCCACGGCAGCGCTCACCGAGGCGAAGCTGGCCCTCGGCACGCAGACGGAAGAGTTCGATCCCGTCATCGCGATCGGCAAGGTCATCGAGAGCACCCCCGCCGACGGCGAGATGCTCAAGCCCGGCACGGTCGTCGACATCGTCGTGTCCAAGGGCCCCAAGCCCGTGAAGATCCCCAACCTGGCCGGCGCCGAGGCCGAGGCCGCGAAGACGCAGTTGGAGGGCGCCGGGCTCGTGGTCACGACGTCGGAGGACTTCTCCACCGAATACGCCGAGGGCCTGGTCATCTCCACGACACCGGGCAAGGGCGAGAAGGTCGACGTCGGCGGCACCGTCAACCTCGTCATCTCCAAGGGCCCGCCGCCGGTGGAGGTGCCCTACCTCATCGACATGCCGCGCGATGACGCCGTCTACCTGCTCGACAGCCTGGGCTTCGAGGTGGTCATCAACGAGCCGGCATTCACGCCGCTGGATCGCGTCATCAGCCAGGATCCCTCGTCCGGCACGATGCTCCCCTACGGCAGCACGGTGACGATCACCATCATCTAGCCCTAGAGCAGCGCGCCCTCGTGCTCGAGCAGCAGCACCTTCAGGTCGGGGCCGAATCCGTAGGCGCTGATCGTGCCGTCGGTGTGAATGATGCGATGGCAGGGCACGAAGGGCGCCACGTGGTTGAGCGCGCAGGCCGTGCCCGCCGCGCGTACCGCCTTGGGATTGCCCGCCATCTTCGCGAGGTCGGCGTAGGTGACGGTGGTGCCGCCCTTGACGCGCCGCATCGCCTTCCAGGCCTTCTGCTGGAAGGGGCCGCCCGGCTGATCGACGGGCACATCGAGGATCGCATCGACGTCGCCGTCCACCCAGGCGATGATCGCGTCGCTCGCGCCATCGATGTGGCGCACCTTGCGGGCGGACTCGAGGTCGATATGCGCGGCATCGGAATCGCGCGGGGCGCCGAACCACGAGGCCACCACGACACCGTCCTCATCGGCCACGATGCCGACGGGCTTCCAGGGTGTCTTGACCGTCGTACGCACGAGCGGGGCGAAACGACGCGAGCTCATGCTGGTACCGCCGCACGCGGGCTCACGCCGAGTTCCTGACGCACGAGTCGCCGCAGGTGACGATCGCTGATGTGTAGTCGATCGGCCGCCTCTTCGACGGAGAGACCCAGCCGCAGGTACCCAAGTGCCCGTCGCACGATGTCAGCACGGAATGCCTGCTGTGGATGCTCGGCGTCGGGACGGCACCGACGACAGGGACGGAACCCCGCCGCCAGCGCCGGTGTGAGGTCGTCGAACCACACGATGTTCTCGGGGCGCGGCGCGCGACTGGCACACCCGACCCGGCACACGATGCCCGTGGTGCGTACGGCGTACAGGGTGCTCACAGGCTCATCCTGCCTGTTGACGACCGTCCGGGCTAGGCCGACACCGGACCTGCAATTCGAGCGTGGCGACTACCGCTTGAGGAGCATGTCGGCGACGAGGAAGGCCAGCTCCAGCGACTGCTCGCGATTGAGGCGCGGATCGCAAGCCGTCTCGTAACGCTCGCCGAGGCCGTCTTCGGCCAGGCCGCCCGAGCCACCGACGCACTCGGTGACGTCATCGCCGGTGAGCTCGATGTGGATGCCGCCCGGGATCGTGCCGAGGGTGCGGTGGACCTCGAAGTAGCCCTCGACCTCGTCGATCACGTCGTCGAACGAGCGCGTCTTGTGGCCACTGCTGGCCTCGAAGGTGTTGCCGTGCATCGGATCGCACACCCACACGACGGGATTGCCGCTGGCCTCGACCTTCTGCACGATCGCCGGCAGTGCGTCGCGCACCTTGGTCGCGCCCATGCGGGTGATCAGGCTCAGCCGGCCGGGCACGCGGTCGGGGTTGAGCATCTCGACCGCCTCGAGGACCTCCTCGGGCGAGGCGGAGGGGCCGACCTTCATGCCGATGGGATTGCGGATCGTCGAGGCGAAGTGCATGTGCGCCCCATCGAGTTGGCGCGTGCGCTCCCCCACCCACAGGAAGTGGCCGGACACGTCGTAGGGCAGACCCGTGCGCGAGTCGATGCGCGTGAGGGCCCGCTCATAATCGAGGCTGAGCGCCTCGTGCGCGGCGTAGAACTCGACGCGCTTGAACTCCTCCGGGTCGGCGCCGCAGGCCTGCATGAAGGACAGCGCGCGGTCGATGTCGGTGGCGAGACGGTCGTAGAGCTGCCCGGCCGTCGACTCGCGCACGAAGTCCTGGTTCCACGCGTGCACCTGGCGCAGGTCGGCGTAGCCACCCTGCGTGAATGCACGGATGAGGTTGAGTGCCGCGCCGGAGGCGTTGTAGGCGCGCATCATGCGCGCGGGGTCGGGACGACGCGCCGCAGCGTCGAAGGCGATCTCGTTGACGGCATCGCCGAGGTAGCTGGGCAGCTCGACCCCGTCGCGGACCTCGGTGGGCTTGCTGCGCGGCTTGAAGTACTGACCAGCGACGCGCCCCATCTTGACGACCGGGAGGGATGCGGCGTAGGTGAGCACGATCGACATCTGCAGCACCGTCTTGAGGCGGGCGCGGATCGAGTCGGCCGTGTTGGCCGCGAAGGTCTCGGCGCAGTCGCCGCCCGTGAGCACGAAGGCGTTGCCCAGCGCGGCCTCGCCGAGCTGCTCGGTGAGGGTGTCGCACTCGCCGGCGAAAACCAGCGGGGGCTGCGCGCGAAGGTCGGCCAGGACGAGGGCAAGGGCGTCCTGATCGGGCCACTCGGGCTGCTGCCGGGCAGGCAGATCCGGCCAGGTGATCGAGGACATGCCAGTAAGGGTACGGGGCGCGGCGACCTCAGCCAAAGAAGGCTGCGGCCTCCTCGTAGCGAGCGATGGGCACGGTCTTGAGGGTGCCGGTCGCCTCGGCGAGCGGGACGCGCACGATGTCGGTGCCGCGCAGCGCCACCATCGTGCCCGAGTCGCCGTCGCGCACCGCCGCGATCGCATTGAGCCCGAAGCGCGTGGCGAGGACTCGATCGAACGCCGTGGGGGTGCCGCCGCGCTGGATGTGGCCGAGGACGGCCGCGCGGGACTCCTTGCCGGTGCGCTGCTCGACCGCCGAGGCGAGCCAGTCGCCGATGCCCGAGAGCTTCACGTGTCCGAAGGCGTCGACGGTCGCGTCCTTGGTGACAAGGTCGCCGTCCTTGGGCAGCGCGCCCTCGGCGACGCAGATGATCGGCGCGTACTGCTGCTGGAACCGCTGCTCCACCCAACCGCATACCTGGTCCAGATCGAAGGGCACCTCGGGGATGAGGATGACGTTGGCACCGCCGGCCATGCCCGAGTGCAGGGCGATCCACCCGGCGTGACGACCCATCACCTCGATGACGAGCACGCGGTGGTGAGACTCCGCGGTCGTGTGCAGGCGGTCGATCGCATCGGTGGCGATCATCACGGCCGTATCGAAGCCGAAGGTGTAGTCGGTCGCGTTGAGGTCGTTGTCGATCGTCTTGGGCACGCCGACGACAGGCAGGCCGTGCTCGGCCAGCTTCGTCGCCACGCCCAGCGTGTCTTCGCCGCCGATCGCGACGAGTGCGTCGACGCCGAGATCGGCAAGGTTGCGCTCGATCTGCTCGACGCCGCCCTCGATCTTGATCGGGTTGGTGCGCGAGGAGCCGAGGATCGTGCCGCCGCGCGGCAGGATGCCGCGCACCGCGGGGATGTCGAGGGGCATGGTGATGCCCTCGAGCGGGCCCTTCCATCCGTCACGGAACCCGACGAAGTCATAGCCGTACTCGCGGACGCCCCGGCGGACGACCGCTCGGATGACGGCATTGAGGCCGGGGCAATCGCCGCCGCCGGTGAGGACGCCTACGCGCATGGTGACTCCTGGTGCCGGGGACTGTAAACGTGTGCAGAGCCTAGCCCACGAGGGGCCGACCCTCGTTAGGGTCGGGTCATGGCCGTGCTTTCCATCGATGCCGGGACCACAGGCGTCACCGCCCTGCTGGTCGACCGGCAGGCCCGGGTGATTGCCCGCGGCTACCGCGAGTTCCCCCAGCACTTCCCCCACGACGGCTGGGTGGAGCACGACCCGGGCGAGATCTGGGCGGCCACGCTCGAGGCCACGCGCGACGCCCTCGCGGCGTCGCCGGAGCCGCCCACTGCGATCGGCATCACCAACCAGCGCGAGACCGTGTGCTTCTGGGATCGCGAGACGCTCGGCGCAGTGCAACGCGCCATCGTCTGGCAGGACCGGCGTACGGCGTCGATGTGCGAGGAGTGGAAGTCGCAGGGTCACGAGCCCCGCGTCAGCGAGCTCACCGGCCTGCGCCTCGACCCCTACTTCTCCGGCTCCAAGATCGCGTGGGTGGCGCGCAACGACCCGACGACGTGGGCGCAGGTCATGTCTGGTCGAGTCGCGATCGGCACGGTCGACTCCTATCTCATCGCGCGCATGTCGCGCGGCCTGCACCACGTCACCGATGCGACCAACGCGTCACGCACGCTGCTGTTCGACATCCGCACCGGGCAGTGGAGCCCGGAGCTCGCGGCGCTCTTCGGCGTGCCCCTCGATGCGCTGCCCGAGGTCGTGCCGTCGTACGGCGAGATCGGGCGCACGGATCCGGCCGCCTTCCTCGGGCTCGACCTGCCCATCGCCGGGATCGCCGGGGAC
Source organism: uncultured Actinomycetes bacterium (assembly GCA_903848435.1). GTDB lineage: Bacteria > Actinomycetota > Actinomycetes > S36-B12 > S36-B12 > Mxb001. Next base: position 4,752 of record CAINGG010000009.1, read on the forward strand.
CAGCAGGCCGCCCTCGTGGGGCAGGCCGGGTTCGCGCCCGGCGATGCCAAGTGCACCTACGGCACGGGGTCCTTCCTGCTCGTCAACACCGGCGAGCGCGCGGTGCCCTCGTCGAGCGGCCTGCTCACGACGGTGGCACTCGGCCGCCCCGACGGCACGCTGACGTATGCGCTCGAGGGCGCGGTCTTCGTCACCGGCGCAGCGGTGCAGTGGTTGCGCGATGGTCTGCAGATCATCGCGAGTGCGAGCGAGACGCAGGCGCTTGCCGAGTCGGTGGCCGACAGCGGTGGCGTCGTCTTCGTTCCCGCGCTCACCGGGCTCGGTGCACCCGATTGGGATCCCTACGCGCGCGGCACGATCATCGGCATCACCCGCGGCACGACGCGCGCCCACATCGTGCGCGCCACCCTCGAGGCCATCGCCTTCGAGGTGCGCGATGTCGTCGATCTCATGGCGCGCGAGGGCGGCGTGCAGTTGCCGCGCCTGGCCGTCGACGGCGGTGCGGCGGCCAATGACCTGCTGTGCCAGCTGCAGGCCGACCAGGTGCACATCCCGGTCGATCGGTCCGCCGAGCTGCAGACCACGGGGCTCGGGGCGGCATTCCTCGCCGGGCTGGGCACCGGCATCTGGACCCAGGAGGAGGTCGTGGCAACGCGGCGTACCGACCGGGTCTTCACCCCGCAGGCTGACGGCGAGGCCGCGCACCGGCGCTGGCGGCGGGCGGTCGAGCGCGCCAAGGGCTGGGCCGAGGACTAGTCGCCTTGCAACGGCTCCAACTGCGGGCGTAGCGTCCGCTGCATGGCCGGGGGGCCGGGGGGCACGCGAGCGCTCGCGAGCATCGGAATGGTGCTCGCGACGATGGCCGCGGTCCTGATGCCAAGCCTTCCCACCGCCGCGATGACGACGGGTCAGGCGCCGACGGAGGACGCCGCAGTCGCCCTCGATGCCCAACCGCGCGCTAAGGAACCCAAGAGGCCAAACTTGGGCACGTTCCCGCCGGCGTGCCCCGACGTGAGCTACCCAACGAACGACTGCGAGTACTACTCACGGCTGGGTCGACTCGTCGTCTCCCCGCGCATTGCCGTCGCGGGCGGTAGTTTCACCGCCTCATGGGCAGGCCCTTGCGAGTACGTCGAGAACTATGGCCGTCCCGATCAGGAGGTCGTGCCCTGCGACTCTAACTGGTCCTACCTGC
>CAINGG010000010.1 GCA_903848435.1 uncultured Actinomycetes bacterium
CGGCTCGATGAGCGGGAATACCCCGGGCATGTGAGAGTGTTGCGACAGCCGTACCCACGGAGGAGGTCCGGAGCATGTCGAGCACACTTGCCCCATCGGAGTTGCTGTCCGCCGCTGATCGATGCGATGGCTGTGGTGCCCAGGCCTACGTGCGAGTCACCCTCGTCGGTGGCGGCGACCTGCTCTTCTGCGGCCATCACTGGAACCGCCACGCCGAGGCACTGCGCCCCAAGGCCGCCGAGGTGTTCGACGAGACCGACCGCCTGGTCGACGTCGTCGCCGCTCCTGAGGAGTAGGCCGGCGAGTCACCCTGCTGTCAGCGGTATTGCCTGCGGGTAGGTGAACACGTCGTCTGGGTCCCAGGCTCTCTTGACCTTGCTGAGCCTTGGGAGATTGCGTCCGTAGTAGGCGCGCGCAAAGTCCTCGAGTGCCGGGTCCGGGAAGTTCTGGTACGAGTGCCGATTCGAGTAGGGCAGCAGCAGGTCCCAGAATTGCTCCACCCACTCTCGGATGTCGGCAGGTACCCGCGTGGGCCACACGCTCGGATCCGTCGGGTCGGCCCATCCGCTCATGACCTCCAGAATCCATCGGGCCGAGCGATGGACGTAGGCCGTCTGCGTCGCGGGAACGTCGTTGACCTTCCCGCCGAGCCACCCCAGGAGTTGGAATCCCCCGAAGGCCCGGCCCGGCTGCGGGAATGCGTCGAGGTGCCGGGTGATCTCGTCGAATGCCCGTCCCGGAAGGTCCTGCTCCGCGTAGAGCGACCGATCCCAGAACGTGTTGTTGGGTGACACAGGGGTGCGGTACCACAGGTAAGCGTCCCACCAGCTCCGCGTCGTCACCTCAGACGCATCCGGTTCGGCAGCGATCAGCGGCGCCAGGACATCGCTCGCCTCCCTTCCGCCCATGAGTACCTGGCCGCGCACCCGGCACCAGACACCTGCGGTCCCCCGGCCCGCGAACCACGATCCAGAGATGAGGCGCCCGCCGTTGCGGCGCGCCTCCTGCCATGCGCGGCCCGCACGACTGACCGCATCGACTCCACTGAAATCGAAGATGAATGTCGTCGCACGGCGTACCGGGACCTCGACGAGTTCGTAGGTGAGGTCGGTCACCACCCCGAAGTTGCCACCGGCACCGCCCCGAAGGCCCCAGAAGAGATCAGGATTGACAGTCGCGCTGGCCGTGACGACATCACCGGTCGCCGTCACCATGGTGACCCCCCGGAGGTGGTCGGCAGTCAGGCCGGCCCATGTGGCGTTGGGTCCGATCCCGCCGCCAAGCGTGAGCCCGGTGACGCCGACATTCGGGCAGTTGCCACCGGGGAGGAGGTAGAGGTCATCGCCCTCGGGCAGTATCGCGGCCAGGTCGCGATTGCGTGCGCCTGCCTGCGCGTAGAGGGTGGCACCGTCAAGACGGCCTCGCGCCATCCGTCGCGTGCTGATGATCAGACCTGTGGCGCTCGAACCCGCAGCGTAATTGTGGCCTCCGCCGCGGACGGCGAACGGCGTATCCGTCTCCCGTGCCCACCTGACCGCGGCGGCCACGTCCTCGACGGACTTGCACAGCGCAACGGCCTTGGGCATCAACGCGGCATATCGCAGGTTGCGGGGCTGGGCCAGACGCACGTAGCGGGGATCATCGGGCCAGACCAGCTGACCGGTGAGTTGGCGCTGCAACTGCGCCCACTTATCGGCCCGCGCATAAGCCGGAGCGGAGGACCAGCCGCCGGCAACGAGCCCCAGGGTGCCCAGGCCCACTCCGGCCAGGAGCCGACGTCGGGAGAGATCGCTCACGACTGTCAGGGTACGGGGGGCGTCTCTGACGAGTGGTTCGGCGGGTCGAACTTCCGGAAGCCGAAGTAGTAGACGTAGACCACCGTGAGCACCGGCCCAACCGTGATCATGAGGAATGGCACTACGCCTCCGACGCCTGCCCGAATGTAGGCCAGGGCCGTGATGACCACCGCCACTCCAAGCACGCCGGCGATCACCGCGAAGACGTAGCGCTGGGGCGCGCGAGCCGACCACGGCACGGGGTACGTGTCTTCGTCCATGGCTCGACCTTAGCCACTTCCGCGAAGGGACACCCGCCCCTGGCGAATGCTAGGGTGCCGGGGTGCGAACACCCCTCTGTGCATCAGTGGTCGTACTGGCATACGCAATGACCCTCGTGGGCCCCGCACCCGTAGCCAACGCGGCGGACTCCCGCGGCATCACAGTCTCGGTCTTAACCGACATGAACGACAGCAACCTGCAGATCTCCGTGACCAATGGAGCCGCGATCGGGCCCGGCGATGTGGTCTTTGAATACATGGAGGTCCTAGGCCAAGACTTAGCGCGGGTATACATCGACGCCGATAGCGCCGCCAGTCGCATGCTCACCGCTGGTGAGGGATGCAAGGACGAGAAAGAGGGACTCAGCGTCCTTTGCACGTTGACAAGGGGGAGGCCGGAGAACGTCAGCGTTGATCTTGCGAAGTCGGAGTACTCCGGGGGCGACCTCGTGTTTGTCAACGACTCATACATTCCCATGTCGTTCGCCGGAAGCGAATTCGCTGACTACGTCCAGGGCGGCACGGGTGCCGATTCGATCGATGGCCGAGGAGGCGCGGACAGCCTCTTCGGTGGCGACGGCAACGACTGGATCCTCGGCGGGGAGGGTCCTGACAAGATCTACGGCGAGGACGGCAACGACACGATTTTTGGCGACCTGGGTGCGGACTACATCGACGTGGAGGGTGGCCCTGCATCCGAGGCCGATGTGGTGAACTGCAACAACTTCCTCCCTGCCGTCCAGAACACCGACAACGACCCGGCCAGGCCGCCGAACAACGTGGTGGATTTCGACAAGGGTGTCGACCGGATCACCGACTGTGGACGCCCAGGAGCGCCCACCGTCCTCACAGTGCCGTCCCTGACCGGCGTGCCCAGGGTCGGGGTTGCGGCGACAGCATCGCCGGGCGCCTGGACCGGCAAGGCGCTACGCATGTCCTACACCTGGTTCGCCTGCCCGGCGACCGATGACACCGTGCCTGAGTTCGACGAGGCTCCTGCGGGGGCCTGCACGGAGGTGTTCGCCCGCGATGGTGACAAGGGCCTGAGCTACACGCCCAAGGCTGCCGACGTCGGCAAGTTCCTTCGGCTACGCGCGACCGCGCGCAACAACGCAGGCTTTGCCGTCGCGGTCAGCCCCGCGAGCGCCAAGACCATCGTCCCCTCCACTACTCCGGGAGTGGTGAGGAACCTGGCCGCCAAGGTGACCAGCGTCAAGTTGCCATCAGGCAAGAGGGCCTACACCCTCCTAACGACCTGGTCTCCGCCTGAAGACGAGGGTCGAGGTATCAAGGAGTACGTCGTCGAGTTCGTGGGCCTGACCTCCACGACCGAAACCCAGGTCACATCCAAGCTCCAATACGACCTCGTGCTCACGCGCTATACCCGGGGCGAAACCGTCATGATTAGGGTTGCCGCACGCGGACCCAAGGGTGCGAGCGAGCAGGGGACCTGGTCGGCCCGCGTATCCGTGACCCTCCCCCGCCGCTAGCCCCCGGACCGGCTCAGTCCAGGTAGTCGCGCAGGACCTGAGAACGGCTCGGGTGCCGCAGTTTGGACATCGTCTTCGACTCGATCTGGCGGATCCGCTCGCGGGTCACCCCGTAGACCTTGCCGATCTCGTCGAGGGTCTTGGGCTGACCGTCGGTGAGGCCGAAGCGCATGCGCACCACGCCAGCCTCGCGGTCGGAGAGGGTGTCGAGGACTGACTCAAGCTGTTCCTGGAGGAGCGTGAACGACACCGCGTCGCTCGGGACGATGGCCTCGGAGTCCTCGATGAGGTCGCCGAACTCCGAGTCGCCGTCCTCGCCCAGTGGGGTGTGCAGCGAGATCGGC
>CAINGG010000011.1 GCA_903848435.1 uncultured Actinomycetes bacterium
CCGCCACGACGACGGATACGTCGATGACCGTGACCATGTACAGCACCAAGATGTACACGAAGGTGGACGCCGAGGTCGGCGATCGCTACGCGATCACTCCCTTCCGCAAGGTCTACAACGACTCACCGCAGTGCTCGGCGCAGTCCGGCGGCGAGGGCTTCACCATCGATGTCGACCGCGTCTTCTACGAGGGGCAGACGGAGGTCAATCGTGAGACGTTCACGACGACCTACTCGCCAGCCCCCCAGGTCGTCTGTGGCAAGAAGCCCGACAAGGACAAGGACAAGGACGAGGACGAGGGGGAGGACGGTGGCGGCGATCCGACCGACGCCCCCGCTCCGGACCCCACCGATGAGCCCGCTCCTGAGCCGACGGATCCCGCCGCGGAGTAGGGCCTAGTTCAGGCGGGCTCGCACCGCACGCGCCTGCTCGCGTGCGCGCTGCGCCTGCGATGGCGACTCCTCGCCCACGATGTCGGCGTACTCCTCGAGCCAGCGTGCGGCCAGGTGCGCGTGACCAAGGTCGCGGAGCGCGAGTCCGCGGTCGCGCAGGAGCCAGGGCGGTGGATCGGGCAGCGTGAGAGCGAGATCGATCGACCACAGGCGCGTGGCGGCTCGCAGCGGATGCTCGGCCCATGCGCGGATGTTGGCGAGGATGCGCTCGATGGTGTGCACCGGTTGCGCGGGCGCGAGGTAGTCGTGTCGGAAGGGTCGGCCCGTGCGTTCGACCAGGTCGCGCGCCGCATCGAGAGGGAGGAGGCGGCCACCGGACCACGGATCGACCAGGACCTTGCTCCCTCCGGGCATGTCCGGTGTATCGCCGATCGCGACGACGAAGTGCCCGGGCAGCCCGACCCCGTAGGCGCCCAGGCCCGCCCGGCGCGCGGTCTCGGTCCAGACCGTCGAGAGCAGGATCGGCAGGCCGCGCCGGCGGTGGAGTACCTCGGGCAGGAGTGACGAGCCCAGGCTCTGGTAGTCCTCCGGTCGACCGCTGAAGCCGCCGAGGGCCGACTGGAGTCGCTCGTGCGCGGGCCCGTGGGCGGGGACGCGTGCGGCAAGGTCATCGAGCGCATCGGTGCCACGCGCCAGGTAGGCGGCGAGGTTCCCCTCTGCGGGAAGTGCCTCGGCGGCGATCAGCAGGCAGGCCAGGTCGAGTCGATCGGGGGAGTCGGCCATGACGGCCCGGAACATGTCCCGGGACTCGCGGCTCATGATCCGATCGTCGCACCCGGTACGGTGTTCCCCGGCGACGACGTCGCCCGGCGGCCCGAGCGGCCGCCGTCCCACCCGGCGAAAGGCGAGCAGGTGACCTACGTCATCGCATTCCCCTGTGTCGACGTGAAGGACAAGTCCTGCATCGAGGAATGCCCCGTCGACTGCATCTACGAAGGCGATCGGATGCTCTACATCCAGCCCGATGAATGCGTCGACTGCGGAGCGTGCGAGCCCGTGTGCCCGGTCGAGGCGATCTTCTACGAGGACGACGTTCCCGAGGAGTGGAACGACTACACGGCCGCCAACGCCGAGTTCTTCGCCGACCTGGGCTCGCCCGGCGGCGCGGCCAAGCTCGGTGCGCAGGACTTCGACGCGCCCCTGCTCGCCACGGTCGCGCGCAAGGAGAGCGAGAGCTGAGCCTTCCCGACTTCCCGTGGGATCGCCTGGCTCCGATCGCCCAGGTCGCCCGGGCCCACGAGTCCTTCGCCGATCTGTCGATCGGCAGCCCCGTCGATCCGACACCTGACTTCATCCAGCGCGCTCTCGCCGACGCGGCGAACGCCCCCGGCTACCCCACGGTTGCCGGCACCGATGCCGTGCGGGAGGCCTTTGCTGGCTGGCTGCGCCGACGGGCCGGCGTACGCCTGGATCCCGTGGCTGCGATCCCGTCCATCGGCTCCAAGGAACTCGTGGCCCTGCTGCCGTTCCTCCTCGGGCTGCGACCGGGCGATCGCGTCGTTATCCCCGAGGTCGCGTACCCCACCTACGCGGTCGGTGCGCTCGTCGCCGGATGCGAGGTCGTTGCATCCGATGACCCCGCAGCGTGCGCGGGCGCGCGACTGGTGTGGGTCAACTCGCCGAGCAATCCGACCGGAGCTGTGGCCGATGCGGGCCGCCTGCGCGACATGGTTGCCGCGGCTCGTGTGGCGGGAGCCGTCCTCGCGTCGGACGAGTGCTATCTGGAGTTCGGGTGGGATGCCGCTCCGGTATCCGTGCTTCACCCCGAAGTGATCGGCGATGACCCCACAGGAGTGCTGTCTTTGCATGCGCTGGCGAAGCGCTCCAACATGGCGGGCTACCGCTTCGGTGCGGTTGCTGGAGATCCAGACCTCATTGCCGCGCTCCTCGAGCTGCGCAAGCACCTGGGCTTCATGGTGCCGTTGCCCGTGCAGAAGGCGGCGACCGTCGCCTGGGGTGATGACGCCCATGTCGAGGAGCAGCGCGAGCGCTATGCGCGCCGCCGCGAGGTGCTCTGGCCGGCCCTGGAGGCCGCCGGATTCCGCGTCGACGACAGCCAGGCAGGGCTCTACCTGTGGGCCACCCGCGATGAGGACTGCTGGGTCACGGCGGCGGCCCTGGCCCAGCAAGGGGTCCTTGTCGCCCCGGGAGACTTCTACGGCGCGTCCGGTGCCCGGCACGTGCGCTTGGCCCTCACGGCGAGCGACGAGGCGATCGGGGGCGCGGCACAGCGCATCAGCGGCGGAGATACGGTGTGACCGTGTCCGATTACCTCCTGAGCTACCCGGGCGGTGAACTCCCTCTCGATGTGAGCCCGTCCACGATCGGGGAGTCCGGCCTCGACATCAGCAAGCTGCTCGCGACGACCGGCAACGTGACCCTCGACCACGGCTTCGTCAACACCGCGTCATGCTCCTCGGCCATCACCTACATCGACGGCGATAAGGGCATCCTGCGCTACCGCGGCTACCCCATCGAGCAGCTCGCCGAGCAGTCGTCCTACCTCGAGGTGGCGTTCCTGCTCATCTACGGCTACCTCCCGACGTCCGATGAGCTGACGGCCTTCAAGGCCCAGATCAGGCGCCACACGATGCTCCACGAGGAGCTCCGCGAGTTCTTCAATGGCTTCCCGCGCGATGCCCACCCGATGCCCGTGCTCTCCTCGTCGGTCTCGGCCCTGTCGACCTTCTACCAGGATTCGCTCGACCCCTTCGATCCCGAGCAGGTCGAGATCTCCACCATCAGGCTCATGGCCAAGGTCCCCACGCTGGCGGCCTACGCCTACAAGAAGTCGGTGGGTCAGCCCTTCATGTACCCCGACAATTCACTGGGGTTCATCGACAACTTCCTGCGCATGACCTTCGGCGTGCCCGCTGAGCCCTACGAGGTCGATCCCGTCGTCTCGCGGACCCTCAACATGCTGCTCCTGCTGCATGCCGATCACGAGCAGAACTGCTCGACCTCGACGGTGCGACTCGTGGGCTCGTCGCATGCCAACCTCTTCGCATCGATCTCCGCCGGCATCAACGCGCTCTTCGGACCGCTGCACGGAGGCGCTAACCAGGCCGTGCTCGAGATGCTGGAGCAGATCCACATGTCGGGGGGTGGTGTCAACACCTTTATCCGCCAGGTCAAGGAGCGCCAGGACGGCGTCAAGCTCATGGGCTTCGGCCATCGCGTCTACAAGAACTACGATCCGCGCGCCGCCATCGTCAAGAAGGCGGCCTACGACCTCTTCGAATCTCTCGAGGTGAAGGATCCCCTGCTCGACATCGCGCTTCGCCTCGAAGAGGTTGCCCTCGCCGACGACTTCTTCATCTCGCGCAAGCTCTATCCCAACGTCGACTTCTACACCGGCCTCATCTACAAGGCGATGGGCTTCCCGACCCGGATGTTCACCGTGCTCTTTGCCCTGGGGCGCCTGCCGGGCTGGATCGCCCAATGGCGAGAGATGATCGCCGACCCCGACACCAAGATCGGCCGGCCGCGCCAGGTCTACACCGGCGTCCCGTTCCGCGACTACGTCCCGATCGAGGCTCGCGACTAGTCGGTGGCATGGAGGGCGGTGTTGAGGCCGCCCCAGTTGCCCTCGCGCATCACGACCTCGATGGCGCCGCTTTGCGAGTTGCGCCGGAAGAGCAGTCCGTCGGCACCGGAGAGTTCGCGTGCCTTGACGACATTGCCGTCGGGGAGCGTGACACGGGCGCCGCCGGTGACGTAAGTGCCGGCCTCGACGATGCACCGGTCGCCGAGGCTGATGCCAATACCGGCATTGGCCCCGACGAGGCAGCCCTCGCCGATGCTGATGACCTCCGTGCCTCCGCCGGAGAGCGTGCCCATGACGGAGGCGCCGCCGCCGATGTCGGAGCCATTGCCGACGACGACGCCGGCTGAGATACGGCCTTCCACCATCGCGGTGCCCAAGGTGCCGGCATTGAAGTTGACGAAGCCTTCGTGCATGACGACAGTGCCCTCGGCGAGATGGGCACCGAGGCGCACGCGATCGGCGTCGGCAATGCGCACACCGGAAGGCACGACGTAGTCGATCATGCGGGGGAACCGGTCGAGGCCGAGCACCACGAGCGTCTCGCCGTGCGTTCGCGCACGCAGGCGGGCGTCGTTGACGGAGTCGGGGGCGACGGGGCCGCGCGTGGTCCAGGCGACCAGGGGGAGCACGCCGAAGATGCCGTCGAGGTTGATCGTGCGCGGGCGCACGAGCCGATGAGAGAGCAGGTGCAGCCGGAGGTATCCATCGGCGGCGTCAGCCGGTGGCGCCTGCAGGTCGTCGATGCAGGTCAGGATCGGGCGTACGTCGACACCGCGGATGTCGTCGCGGCGGCTCGCGGCGTCGATGCCGGGGACGGCGAGGGGCTCAGAGCCTAGGGCCGGGTGTGGGTACCAGGCGTCGAGCAGGACGCCGCCCGCGTAGGTCGCGAGCCCGTGCGCGCAGGCGGGGCCGCTGACGGGTGCGAGTTCCACGCGGGCGACGTTAGCCCATGGAGGGCTACGCCTGCTTGACCGCCTCGATGTCGAGCTCGAGCTTGATGGTGTCGCCGACCAGCACGCCGCCGGTCTCGAGCGCGACGTTCCACACGAGCCCGAACTCCTTGCGGCTGATCTCGGCCTTGCCTTCGAATCCGATGCGGGTATTGCCCCACGGGTCCTGGTTGACGCCCAGCAGCTCGAAGTTCACGTCGACGGTCTTGGTGACACCGTGGATGGTGAGGTCACCGGTCACGATGAAGTCGTCGTCACCCTTCTGGGTGACAGCGGTGCTCGTGAAGGTGAGCGTGGGGAACTGCTCGACGTCGAGGAAGTCACCGGACTTCACGTGGGCGTCACGATCATCGTTCGAGGACGTGAAGCTGGACGCGACGATCGTCAGCGTGGCCGAGGACTTCGCCGGGTCGGCCCCGTCCAGGTTGAGCGTGCCGGTGAACTCGGTGAATCCGCCGCGCACCTTGGCGATCATCGCGTGGCGGGCCACGAAGCCGATCGTCGAGTGCGTGGGGTCGATCTGCCAGGTGCCGCTGGTGGCGGCGAGGTCGGTGCTCATGGAGGGCCTCCCGGGTCGCGAATCAAGTGGTTGAGACTTCAACCATATGGCCCGCGACCCGGGCGGTCAAGCCTCAGCCTTGGGCGCGGCCGCCCTGCGCGGGCGGCTCCGGGCGCTCGGACAGCCACTGCTCCATGGCCGCGCGCTGCTCCTCCATCGCCTGAGCGGCTTCGGGGGACAGCGCGTGGATGTCATCAGCCGTCGCCGTCGTGCCCTCGGCCGTGGCACGCACGTGAACGCTGTCGCCGACCTTGGCCGCCGCGCCCTCCGTGCGATCGCGCTCCTGTTCGGTGTCCGCGGTGATCGCGTAGGTTGCCGTGAAGCCGTCCGTGCTGGCGATCGTGATGGACGTGGCCGAGACGGCGGTGGCCGTCCCCTCCTGCATGCGCACGGTCACGATGGCACCGTCAGGCTGCTCGACGACCATCTCGCCGTGCAGGACGTCGCCCATAGGTCCACCGGGTCCACCGGGTCCTCCGGGTCCACCGTGCCCGCGCATCCCCGGGCCATGGTCGCCCGGACCCCCCATGCCCGGGCCGTGGTCGCCCGGACCCCCCATGCCCGGGCCGTGGTCGCCCGGGCCGGAGGACTGGCCCTGGCGCTGGGGGTCGTTCGCCGAATGCGTCGCGGCCGCGGCGACGGCGGCCCCCGCGAGGGCAGCGACCCCCAGCGTGCTGGCGGTCGTGATCGCGATGATGCTCGAAGTCTTCACGGGATCTCCTCTCGTGCGGACACCCGGCGGTCACCGGGCACATCGGTCAGCCTGCGTCCACGACGTCAGTGAGCCGTGTGCCCGACGTAAACGTCGCGTAAGAGTCGTGCCACCATGGAGGCGATGAGTCTGCTCTTCCTCCTGATCGGCGTCGCCGTGATCGGCGGCGTCGTCCTGCTGGCCACCGGTCGAGTCCATGGGTCGCTGCCCGAGCCTGATCCGGCCCCCGAGCCTGCTGGCCTTGACGGCGTACCTCTCGGAGAGCTGTCGGCCGACGAGATCGACCAGGTCCGCATCGACCAGGCACTGCGGGGCTATCGCATGGACGAGGTCGATGCTCTCGTCGACCGACTGAGCGCAGAGGTCAGTGCCCGCGATGCACTGCTCGCCGAGCAGCAGGCCGAGATCGATCGCCTTCGCGGGCGCGGGGGCGATGAGGGACTACTTCAGGGGACCTGAGGCGATCTCGGTGGTGGTGGACACCTCGTCGAACGCCCAGCTCGTCGCGAAGATCCCGTAGACACCGGCCACCTTGGGAGCCGTCAGCGCACCGGACTTGACGCGCACCTTGACCTTGCCTTTCTCGAAGGTGCCCTTGAGGGCTAGGCGCAGCGTGGCGTCCTCGCCCTCCTGCTCCCAGCCGCACTCCGAGACCGAGACGCCCGCGGGCAGGATCACTCGTGCGACCGACGTGGGGCATGCGCCCTTGCCGTAGGTGACCTCATGGTGAGCGTGAAAGCCGGAGAACGCGATGTTGAGCGAGATATCCGCATAGGACGTCTGGGTCATCTTGAGCTCGACGACGGCGTCGGTGCTGGCCTTGGCATACGGCGCGGTGAACTTTGCCGCGAGGTCGCTCAGCACGGCGACATTGGCCGCGGCCGGGGGCGCCGCGGCGATCATGATGGCAAGCAGGGGCGCGACCATGAGCGCCGGTAGGAACTTTCGCACGAGGCCTCCGCGTGGTGTATGACCGTGAGAGGAGTCTGGCAGGGGGCCGGCGGGCCCGGCAGGGCTTTGGGCCTCATCCCGGCGACTCTTCCTTCCTTGCCATAGGGGATAATGGGTGCATTCCGCCTCCGGCGGTGACGATCGCGAGCAAGCCCACGGAAGGGGTCACGATGGCCGCCATGAAGCCGCGTACCGGCGATGGGCCCATGGAGGTGACCAAGGAGGGGCGTGGCTACGTCATGCGCGTGCCCCTCGAGGGGGGCGGACGCCTCGTGGTCGAACTCAACGGCGCTGAGGCCAAGGAGCTGGGCGAGAAGTTGCTCGCCGTCTTCGGCTGACCGCATTCGCGACCCGGGTTGCCTACGGGCACCCGGGTCGTCGCATGCCCGGACTAGTGGGCGTCGGGCTCTTCGACCACGGCGGGACGGCGTACGGCGATGGCGATGCCCTCGCCCACTGTGAGGAGGCTGGGTACCCAGTCGGGGTCGTCGCGCAGATGCTGCAGCAGGTCGCGGTGCGACGGCTCCACGCCGTCGTCAGACAACGCGTGGGTGATGGCCATCGCGCCACCGGGGCGCAGCAGTCGGTTGGCCTGCCCCAGCAGGTCATGCTCCTCGCCGACGCCGAGTGAGATGCCCGGACCGACGACCAGCAGGTCGTAGGCGCCGTCGGTCAGCCGGGTCAGCACGTCGAAGGGGCTGCCGGCGATGGCCCGCACCCGCGTGTGCGGGATTCGCATGCGCGTGAACGTGGCTCGAGCCGCCGCGGCGAGCTCGGGGTCCGGATCGACGGTGGTCAAGGTGGCGTCCTCGCCCAGGCCGCCCAGGATCCAGCCGCCCGAGACGCCGGTGCCGGAGCCGACCTCGACGACGGCGCGTGCGCCTAGCGACGAGGCGATGAGGCGCAGGAGCGATCCGGCCGGTCGGCTCAGCGCCGGCACGCCCATGCTCACCGCGGTGCGGCGCGCGAAGGCGACCTGCGGATCCTCCTCGGCCCAGGTGTCGGCATAGGCCCAGGTGAGTGGGCTGGGGGGTACGTCGGTCGAGGCGTGATCCACGGGGCGAGCCTAGTGGGGGCCGGTCGCCCGGCACCCTGGATGGGACCATGTGCGCATGCAGGCTCAGGCACGCGGCCTTTCGACCTGGGCCCGGGTGGCCATCGTGGTCGTCGCAGCCATAGCCCTGGGTGCCACCATGGGCGTCATCGGGGGAGCCGCCGGATTCCTGCTCGCCCGCACCCCGCCCGATGCCCCGTCCCTGCCGGGATCGCCGTCTCGCCCATCGGTCGATGCCCCGCGTGACCCGGGTTCGGTCGCTGCTATCGCCGAGGCCGTCCTGCCCGGTGTCGTCTCGATTGCCGTCGACGCTGCCGACGGCTCGGGCACCGGCTCTGGCTTCGTCTTGCGCGAGGACGGCTACGTCGTGACCAACAACCACGTGGTGGCCGGCGCTGCTGATGGCGCCGGCAGCATCGACGTCGTCCTCGCCGACGGACGCCGCGTGCCCGCGACGGTCGTCGGCCGCAATATCTCCTACGACATTGCCGTGCTGTCCATCCCTGTCGATGGGCTGAGAGTGCTCGACGTCGGGGATTCCGATCGGGTGACGGTGGGCGACACGGTCATCGCGATCGGGGCACCCCTCGGTCTTGACGGCACAGTGACGGTCGGCATCGTGAGCGCCCTCGATCGGCCCGTGACGACGGGCGAAGATGCCGACACGTCCTTCATCAGCGCCATCCAGACCGATGCCGCCATCAACCCCGGCAACTCGGGAGGCCCCCTCCTCGACGGGGCCGGCCGCGTGATCGGAGTCACGTCGGCCATCGCCACGCTGGCACAGGAGCGCGGCAACATCGGTCTGGGCTTCGCCATCCCCGTCAACGCCGTGCGCCGCATCGCGAGCGAGATCATCGCGACCGGGTCGTCGTCCACGCCGATCATGGGCATCACGCTCGACACGCGATTCGAGGGACGCGGTGCGCTCATCGAGACGGTCAGCCTCGACGGGCCGGCCGAGCGGGCGGGCCTGGCGCCCGGTGACGTCATCACCTCGCTGGGCGGGAGGCCGGTCGCTGACGCTGACGAGCTCGTCGTGGCCATCCGCGATAACAGCCCCGGTGACACGGTCACTGTCGTGGCCGAGCGCGACGGGACCTCTCGTGACTACCGCGTGACCCTCGGCTCCCGGCCCGACGAGTAGCGGGGGCGGCGTACTCTAACGGCGTGTTCGATATCGGATTGGGAGAGATCCTGATCCTGGCCGTCCTCGGGCTGCTGATCTTCGGTCCCGAGCGATTGCCGCGCGCCGCCTCCGATGCGGCCAAGATGATCCGCAATGTGCGCGCCATGGCGAGCAATGCGCGCCGAGACTTGGCTGACTCGGCGGGCGTCGACCTGAACGACGCCAAGGACGCCCTGCGCGATCTGCAGGACCTGCACCCTCGCCGCATGGTCGCGGGCATCTTCGACGACGACGACGATGACGTGCCGCCCAAGGCAGCGCCGGAGAAGTCCGGCGACAAGGGCGCGGCGACGCCGAAGTTCGACCCGGACGCGACCTAGGCGCGCCCGGCGGGGGAGATGCCCAGCGACATCCCCGCCAGACCACGAGGCTTGCGTGCCAGCGTGCCGGCCAACTCGATGAGCGTGGCTGCGGCCGGCGCCGACGGATCGGCCAAGACCAGCGGTTGCCCCGCATCGCCGCCCTCGCGCAGCCGCACGTCGAAGGGGATGCGCCCGAGCAGCGGAACGTCGGTGCTCAGGCCGGCGGAGAGTTGCTCGGCGACGCGAAGTCCACCGCCTATGCCGAAGAGGTCGATGGGCTCGCCGCAGTGCGGGCACGGGAATCCGCTCATGTTCTCGATGACCCCGGCCACCTTCTGGTGGGTCTGTCCGGCGAGCATGCCGGCACGCACGGCGACCTCAGCGGCTGCGGTCTGGGGTGTCGTGACCACGATGACCTGTGACCCGGGGAGCAACTGCGCGGTGGAGATCGCGATATCGCCGGTGCCGGGAGGCAGGTCGAGAAGCAGGACGTCGAGATCCCCCCACCACACGTCCGTGAGGAATTGCTGCAGCGCGCGATGGAGCATCGGGCCGCGGAAGGCAACCGGTTCGGCGCTGCCGCCGGGCTTGAAGGGGAGCATCGAGATGGCCCGCACGCCGAAGGCCTCCGGCGGCATGATCATGCCCTCGACCACCGTTGGAGCGCCCGTGATGCCCAGCAGGCCGGGCACCGAGTGGCCGTAGATATCCGCATCGACGACGCCGACCGACACGCCCTGCGCCGCCATCGCCACGGCGAGATTGACGGTGACCGAGCTCTTGCCGACGCCTCCCTTGCCCGACGTGATGGCGTAGACGTGGGTGCGCGAGCCGGGCTGGGCGAAGGGGATCTCCTTCTCCTCGCGGCCGCCCCGAAGGGTGGTGCGGAGGTTGGCGCGCTGCGCGTCGTTCATGACGTCGAGTTCGACATCGACGTGCCGCACCCCGGGCACCGATCCGACGGCGATGGTCACGCGCTGGGTGATGGTGTCGCGCATCGGGCAGCCAGAGACCGTGAGGTAGATCGCGACCTTCACCCTGTCGCCGTCGACGTCGACGGACTTGACCATGCCGAGGTCGGTGATGGGCCGGTGGATCTCCGGGTCCTCGACCCGGGCGAGGGCAGCGTCGACCAGGGACCGATCGATGGAGGTCATGCGGTGATGCTAGGCCCCG
>CAINGG010000012.1 GCA_903848435.1 uncultured Actinomycetes bacterium
TCCTGGCCCTCGCCCTCTTCGTCTTCATCTGCTACCACGCGGCGGGCTTCAGGAAGCGCGGGATCATCGGCTACCCGGTGAAGGTCGCCAAGGGGCACGTGGCGTTCCTCGCGCCGATCAACATCGTCGAGGAGATCGCCAAGCCCATCTCGTTGTCACTCCGACTGTTCGGCAACATCTTCGCCGGCGTCATCATGGTCGGCTTGATCGCGCTGCTGCCCACCTACATCATGTGGGCGCCCAATGCGATCTGGAAGACCTTCGATCTTTTCGTGGGCCTGATCCAGGCCTTCATCTTCGCTCTGCTGACGATCCTGTACTTCAGCCAGGCGACGGAATCCGCAGATGAGCACCACTAGCGCACCAACGCTCCAGGGCGCCGCCCTCGAGCGCGAGTAGATCCGACAGCAGACCGAAAGCAATCAAGGAGGAAAGGCAATGGCAGACCCGACAATCGTCATGGGAGCACTGATCGGCGGTGGTCTCATCCTCGGAGGCGGCGCCATCGGCGCGGGTATCGGCGATGGCATCGCCGGCAATGCCCTGATCTCCGGCATCGCACGGCAGCCGGAGGCGCAGGGCCGTCTCTTTACGCCCTTCTTCATCACGGTCGGCCTCGTGGAGGCGGCGTACTTCATCAACCTGGCATTCATGGCGCTGTTCGTGTTCGCCACTCCAGGGGCTTCCTGATCCCTCATGGGCGCGGTCATGGTTTCGGGCCTGTTGGCGGCTGAGGCGGAAGGCGGAAGCAACAACTTCCTCATCCCCAACGCCACCTTCTTCTTCATCCTGGCGATCTTCCTCGTCGTCTTCGGCGTGATCGCCAAGTTCGTGGTGCAACCGATCCAGAAGGTCCTGGACGAGCGCGAGCGCATGATCGCCAAGACGGCCGCAGATAACCGCCAGGCGGCGGAGCAGGACGCTGCCGCCGACAGCGAGTACCGCCAGGAGCTGGCCACCGCGCGCACGGAGGCGGGCAGCATCCGCGACCAGGCGCGCACCGAGGGCCGCCAGGTGATCGACGAACTCCGGGCACATGCCAACGAGGAGGTCTCGGAGGAACTCCGGCAGGCGAGCGAGGAGCTGAAGGTCGAGGGCGATGCCCTCGCTCCGACCCTGAATGCCTCGGTCGAGACGCTGTCGGTCACGCTCGCCAATCGCATCCTCGGGGTCGATTCGACCTCGTCGTCCCCGGCATCACGAGGTCAGTAGGCGCACATGGCAACCTTCCTCGGGCAACTCGTCGGCTTCGGTGTCATCGTCTTCGTGATCTGGAAGTTCGCCGTGCCGCCGATCCGCAAGCTGATGGCCGAGCAGAAGCAGGCCGTCCGCACGCAGCTTGAGGAGAGCGCCAAGGCCACCCACCGTCTCGCGGCAGCCGACGCTTACCGCACCGAGAAGGTCGAGGAGGGACGCGTCGAGGCCAAGCACATCGTCGACGAGGCCGTCTCCGACTCGGGGCGGATCGCGGAGCAGCTTCGGATCCAGGGCGGGGTGGAGGCTGAGCGCATCAAGACCTACGGCCACCAGCAGGTCTACCTGCTGCGTGCGCAGATGATCCGTGAGCTTCGCGGCGAGCTCGGCAGCGAGGCACTGAGCCGGGCGGCGGAGATCGTCCGAGCGCACGTGGCAGACCCACGCGAGCAGTCGGCGACCGTCGACAGGTTCCTCGACGAGCTCGAGTCCATGGCGCCAGCCGCGGCCGCCCCGGAGACCAGCGCCACCGATCTGCGGCCGGCCAGCCGAGACGCACGGGCCGCTGTCGTGGCGCGCTTCGATGCGCTCACGTCGTCGCTGTCCGCGGAGGAGCTCTCCGCGCTGTCCGCCGAGCTCGCCGAGGTCACCAAGCTCCTCCTCCGCGAACCCATCCTGGCTCGCCATCTGGCTGAGGCCAGCGGCGCTGCCGAGGCCAAGCGAGCCCTGCTCGAGAGGCTGCTCGGCGGTCGGGTCGGGCCCCAGGCCATGGCGATTCTCGACGCCGCCGTGTCGGCACGCTGGTCGTCGACCCGAGACCTCATCGACACTGTCGAGCACGTGGCGCGACTCAGCCTGCTCCAGCGGGCCGAGCGCGA
>CAINGG010000013.1 GCA_903848435.1 uncultured Actinomycetes bacterium
CGGCCGCGGGAAGGCCATAAGCACCGTCGACGTGCATCCACACGCCGAACTCCTCGCACACGTCGGCGACCTCATCGAGCGGGTCGATAGCGCCGGTCAACGTCGTGCCACCCGTCGCGACCACCGCGATTGGGGTGCGCCCGGCCGCGATGTCGGCGGCGATGAGCTCACGCAGTTTGTCGGGGCGCATGCGACGCTGCTCGTCGATAGGCACATCGCGCAGGTTGCTCGAGCCGATGCCGAGCAGTTCGACCGCGCGGGTGATCGAGTAATGCGCGTCGGATGAGCAGTAGACGGTCGCCATTCCGTGCACGCCCTCGCGACGACTACCGGGAATAGCGCGCTCCCGGGCGGCGGCCAGTGCGGTGACATTGGAGACCGTGCCGCCGGAGGTAAACGAGCCCCCCGCCATCGGGTAGCCGACGAACTCCGAGGTCCAGCGCAGTGCCTGCGCCTCGATCAGCGTCGCGGCACCGGCGTGCAAAGCAAGGTTGGGGTCGTAGGAGTGGGCGAGCAGGTCGGCGAGCGCGCCGATCTCCAGGCCCGACGATCCGACGTACGCCAGATAGCGCGGCCGCGACTGTGCCAAGGACTGATCCAGGGCCTCGCTCGCCTCGTCGAGTGCTTCGACGACGTCGATGCCGTCCTCGGGCAGGTCGAGGTCGAGGGTGGCGAGGAGTTCGGGGGAGATGGGCGGCTCGATGTCGCGGGCGGCGTCGAAGCCGGACCACGCGCTGAGCACCAGGTCGCGCGCGTGGTCGAGCGCTCGCTCGCGTTCGAGTTTCATGAACTACCCCCACCTGGGTAGGAAAGCAGGTCATACCTGTGGTAGGAAGAACCATGAAGATCAGCGTGAGCCTGCCCGACGAAGACGTCGAGTTCCTCGATGACTACGCGAGTTCCACGGAGGCGGCTTCCCGCTCGGCGGCCCTCCATGAGGCCATCGGCCTCTTGCGCACAGCGCACCTCATGGGTGACTACGCACAGGCCTTCGACGAGTGGATCGACTCGGGTGAGGCGGCATTGTGGGATGTAGTCGTGGCCGACGGGTTGGACTGACGTGCGCCGAGGCGAGGTCTGGTGGGTTGACCTGGAGGCCGTGCGCCCAGGTGAGGCCAACAAGACTCGACCGTGCGTCATCGTCAGCAACGACGCCAACAACGTCACGGCCCGACGCCTAGGTCGGGGCACGGTCACGGTGGTTCCCCTGACGTCCGTAACGACCCGCGTCTTTCCATTCCAGGTTCTCGTTCCTGCAGGAGAGGCAGGACTCGAGGTCGATTCCAAAGCCCAAACCGAGCAAATCCGGGCCGTCGCACTCGAACGGGTACGCGAACGAATCGGGATGCTGGACACGGGGAGCCGCGAGCGGCTCAATCGTGCACTGCGCATACAACTCGCCCTGTAGCGAGTCATGACCGGCCGATTTCCTGCCGGTAGTGCATGAGGTCCTTCGTGCGGTTGACGCCGACGACACCGACGAGCTCGTCGTCGCGCCAGTACTCCACGATGCAGTCGCCCGACCACTCGCCATCGACCAGGCGCGGCTGGCCGAGCGCCGGCTCACCGTAGGACTGCAGCGAGATGTCGTACTGATCGGACCAGAACGCTGGCTGCGGGCGGAAGTCGCCGGTCGGCTGCTCACCCTTAAGCAGCGCCGCGAGGGTCTGACCCGCGCGCTTGCCGGTCTCGGTGGGCAGGTTCCAGTGCTCGATGCGGCGCGGGACGTCGTCGAAGCGCGGATTGGGGAATCGCGCGATGTCGCCGACCGCCACGACGGGCACGTCGGTGCCGACAGCCTGCATGAGGTTGTCGGTGAGGACGCCGTCGACGAGGTTGAGGTCGTTGCCGTGCAGCCACTCCACATTGGGCACGCTGCCGACAGCCTCGATGACGAGATCGGCCGTGAGCCGCGTGCCGTCGGCGAGGGTCACGCCATCAGCGTGGAACTCCTGCACGCCGACGCCGAGGTAGAAGTCGGTGCCGTGCGCCTCGTGGTGCTTCTTCATGGCCGCACCGAGCTCGGCGCCCAGCGGGCGGATCATCGGCTCGGCGTCGAACGCCGTCACGGTGACCGTGCAGCCGAGTTGCGTCGCGGTCGCCGCCACCTCGCAGCCGATGAACCCCGCGCCCACGACGAGCAGGCTCGTGCCAG
>CAINGG010000014.1 GCA_903848435.1 uncultured Actinomycetes bacterium
CGAGGCGTGCGGCGCCCGAATCCATGCCAGCAACTCCTTTGGGGAAGAGTGACGCCCGAGACGTCCGGAGCAGTGCCGACATCCTAGGTGTCGTGAAGGGGCGTGTCATTCACCGTCACTCGCGCGAGTCGCGCCTTGCCCGTCCAGTGACCGGGCCATGGTCGCGATCTGTTCCTGCAGCGCGTTGATCTGCTCGCTGAGCTTGTCGAGCGTGGCTTCCTCCTGCTCGAGTGTCACCGCAGGGACGGTGGGTGGCGCATGTGTCGTCTGTGACTGTTGTGACGAACTATCCGCGGATGACGGCGTCGAATTGCTCGCCGAGCTGCTGGAGGATCCGGTGATGAAGCGGGAGGCCACGGCGGCCGTTACGGCACCGACCGCGGCAGCGCCCGTGAACATGATGAACACGGCCACGATCCGCCCCGGCACCGTCACCGGATAGAAGTCGCCGTAGCCGACGGTCGTCACGGTCACGAAGCCCCACCACACGGCATCGCCGTAAGACACGATGTTGGCGCCCGGGGCATCGACCTCGAAGATCAGAGTGAAGACCGAACCGAACAGGACGACGAAGAGCACGCCGTAGACGGCGTAGAGGCCCACGATCTTGGTCAGTGCATTGCGATCCCTCGCCACGCGCATGACCGCGGTGATCACCAGCACGATGCGCAGCGGAGGAAACGCCAGCGCCACGAGCAACGGCCAATTGCGCTTGAGAAACTTGCCCTTGTCGGGGTCGAGGATGAACCTGATGACGAGATCGATGGCGAAGATCAGCCACGTGACGAGGCTGAGGCGCCAGCCCTCCTGGCGGTACTCAGGCTGCAGGGCCGGCGCCCACGTGAAGAATGTCGACAGCAGCCAGACCATCGCCGCGACGAACATGGGGAACGACGAGAAGCTGTCGTAGCGACGCTGCGCAGGCGTCATCTCGGAGGCCGGAAGCGGTGGCGCGATAAGCCTTCGCCACCAGCGCCGCTTGGGAGTGGTTTCCGTGCTCACGCCCCTACCTTCTCAGGACTCCCGGCGGCGGCGTCGATCCCGCGCCCGAATGATCGTCCACGAAAAGAAGTAGCCCATGCCATTGGTGGCCCAGTGGAGCCCCATGGGAGCGAGCACGCTGCCTGAGACGATGCGCAACCCCGCGAAGATCACGCCGGCGACCGTCGTGGTCACCACCGAAAGAGCGACTGCCAGCACGTTGCCACGCCTGCCTTCGCCCACGACGGAGCCCAGCGCCGCGCTCTGCTCGTGGGAGCCAATCGAGGGGAGGATGTGCCACAGCCCGAAGAGCACGGCGGAGATGACGACGGCCCAGACGACCCCGAAGCGGCGCGCCAGCATCGAGAAGAGCACCGCACGGAAGGCAATCTCCTCGAAGAGGACCACCGCGAACGGCACCTGAACGAGCGCCTGGAACATCAGGCGCGGTCCGCTGAGCTCGGCAACGCGCTGATCGTGCATGGCGTCACGTCCACGTCGGAAAGAGGCGGCGACGAGATAGCCGGCGGTCACGACGCCGACACACCCGGCGCCCCACACCACACCCGGGATGATGTAGCTCCAGCCCAGACCCATGTCGGTCCAGCTGTTGCCGTCGAGGATCCCCATGGCAAGCAGCCCGAACGAGCCGCCGAGAGCCCACAGGAGGTGATGGCCCTCCGGCGCGATGCGGTTGGTCACCACATTGAAGGCGACGAGCGCCACAACGACCACGATCACCGGCCACAGCGGCAGCCCCTCGACCTGCTGGGGGTAGGAGATCGAGAGCACCCGTCGAGCCTATGCCCGTGGGGCTAGCGTGGACGGGTGAAGCGACCGGACTCCGAGGAGACCCTCTGGTCGGCTCTGCGGTCGCGCGCACGCACGTCGCCCGCGGCGCCGCTCCTCACGTTCTACGACCTGGCGACTGGCGAGCGCATGGAGTTGTCGGCCGCGAGCCTGGACAACGCCGTGGCCAAGACCGCCGGCCTGCTGCGCGACGAACTCGACATAGAACCCGGCGACACCATCGTCATTCGCCTGCCGTTGCACTGGCAGAAGGCCGTCTGGCAGGGGGCAAGCTCGGCCGTGGGAGCTCGCTTGGATCCGAATGCCGATCCGTCCGAGGCCAAGGTGCTCGTCACCGATCGTGACAGTCTCGACGCCAGAGGTAGCGCCCGCGACACGGTCGTCGTCTCGCTCGAGCCCTTCGGCCTGCCCTCGCGCGACCCATTGCCGGCCGATGTCATCGACCATGCTGTCGCTGCTCGCGGACATCCCGATGTCTTCACCCCGTGGGCCCCACCGATCCCCGACGGGACCTCGGCCACGGCGGAGTCCGTCAGGGCACGACGAGGTTTCGGGCCGAGCGCACGGATCCTCGTGGCCGACAGCGATCCGGATGCGGACGATCTGATGCTCGCTGTACCACTGGCGATCGCGGGAACGGCGGTGCTGGTCCGCCATGCCGCCTCGGGCGACGTCGAGGCCGTGGCAACCGCCGAGCGAGTGACGGCTAGGTGACCTTGGCCGTGCGCGTGGGACTGCTCGCTACCACCGTGCCACCGCTGTAGACGAGCACTCGCCAGCTGTAGGTGGTGCCCTTGCCGGTGACCGGGACGGTGAAGGTGAACGAGCCATCCGCGCTCGGTGTGGCCGTGTTGCGGTCCTGCCAGGCGCTGCCATTGACCTGGACCTGGCGTTGCACGATGAGGCCGGGCTTCATGTCCTTGATCTGCCCGGTCATGGTCACCACGGTGCCGTCGGGCACATCGCCACTGGGCTTGAGATTGAGCGTGACACCACCCGTCGGCACAGGACTGTTGCTCGCTCGCTCTTCGTCGATGATCTCCGAGACGTACGTCGAGCGAAGGCCGAACGCCGAACGGAACTCCGACCCCGATGCGGTGCTCGTGTGCCCGTCGATGCTGCGCGCCGTGATCTCGCGCGCCGACCCTGACTTCAAGGTTCGGGTGACAGCGACCTCCATGATGTCGTCCATCCCGAACAGCTCGGCCAGTGCCTCCTGGGTGACCTTGACGTTCCAGCGCAGGTAGGGATTGC
>CAINGG010000015.1 GCA_903848435.1 uncultured Actinomycetes bacterium
ATGACGACAATCGCTTCCTCGAGGTGACCTACGCCAACGGCGACAAGGAGATCCTCTACTTCAAGGACTTCAATTCCGGAGCCATGCTCGAAAACATCGTGGCCCGCGCGAAGAAGTCCGCGATCAAGGACTTCCTTGATACGGGCCAGAAGGGCATCCGGGTGCAGCACCTGCTCAACGCCTGCATCGACGAGTTCCGCGAGAACGAGGACCTGCCCAACACCACCAACCCGGATGACTGGGCGCGGATCTCCGGCAAGAAGGGCGAGCGCATCGTCTTCATTCGCACGCTCATCCAGGGCAAGCAGGGCACGGAGGCCGGACGCGTCATCGACACGGTGTCCCACACCGGCCAGTACCTCTGACGACGGGCGGTCGGTGAGCGTCCATCGCGTGATGGGGATCGAGACCGAGTTCGGCATCTCGGTCCCGGGTCACCCGCATGTCAACGCGATGACGACGTCGTCGGCCGTGGTCACCTCCTACACCGGCATCGCGGTGGGCGACCGGCGCGGCCGTGCCCGCTGGGATTTCGAGGAGGAGAACCCGCTGCGCGATGCGCGGGGCTTCGACATGAGCCGGGCGGAGGCCGACCCGTCGCAACTCACCGATGAGGAGCTGGGCCTGGCCAACCTCATCTTGACCAATGGCGCGCGACTTTACGTCGACCACGCTCACCCGGAGTACTCCACGCCCGAAGTCACCAATCCCCGCGACGCGGTCCTGTGGGATCGCGCCGGGCAGCAGATCATGGCCGAGGCGGCTGCTGCCGCGACGCGCGAGGGGCCCTTCACCATCCAGCTCTACAAGAACAACACGGACAACAAGGGCGCGTCGTACGGCACGCACGAGAACTACCTCATGCGCCGCGCCACGCCGTTTTCCGACATCGTCCGTGACCTCACGCCGTTCTTCGTCACGCGCCAGGTCTTCACCGGTGCCGGTCGCGTGGGCATCGGGCAGGACGGCCGCGGAGCGGGCTTCCAACTGTCGCAGCGGGCCGACTTCTTCGAGGTGGAAGTCGGGCTCGAGACAACCCTCAAGCGACCGATCATCAACACGCGCGACGAACCGCATGCGGACCCCGAGCGCTACCGTCGGCTTCACGTCATCGTCGGTGACGCCAACCTCTGCGAGGCCGCCACCTACCTCAAGATGGGCGCAACGTCGCTCGTGCTGGCTCTGATCGAGGACGGAGCGTTGGGTGATGATCTCCAGTTGGCCGATCCCGTGCGCGAGATGCATGCGGTGTCCCATGACGCGACACTCGACCACAAGGTCACCTTGCGCGACGGACGCCGGATGACGGCCATCGAGATGCAGCGGGTCTATCTCGATCGCGCGACCGCGCTGGCCGAGCGCCAGGCCGTGGCGGGCGTGGATGAGCAGACCGCCGACGTACTCGCGCGGTGGGCCGCCGTGCTCGATGACCTAGAGCGCGACCCGCGTCTCGCCGCCGATCGCGTGGACTGGGTGGCCAAGCTCGGGTTGCTCGAGGGATACCGACGACGCGATGGCCTCGACTGGGACTCCGCGCGATTGCAACTGGTCGACCTGCAGTATTCCGATATCCGGCCGGAACGCGGCCTGGCCCTGCGACTCGAAGCGTCCGGGCGACTGGAGAGACTCACCACCGCTGAGCAGGTGGCCCACGCGATGGAGCGCCCACCTGCCGATACACGTGCGTATTTCCGCGGAGAGTGCCTGCGCCGCTACGGCGACGCCGTGGCCGCAGCCTCCTGGGATTCGGTGATCTTCGACATCCCCGGCCACGACGCCCTGCAGCGCGTACCCACGCTCGAGCCAGTCCGGGGCACGAGGGACCATGTCGGGCACCTGCTCGACGCTTCGACGTCCGCCGCCGAACTCCTGGATGCCCTGCGGGGGGCATGACGCATCGTGCCTCCGAGGTGCTCTCGGACTAGGCTGCCCCCATGAGCACTCAGGGTTCGGAAGGCCAGCGCCGGGCGACCCGCCCCGAGCAGGAGGATGTCGAGGTCGCGCTCCCGGAGGGCTCGGCTCAGCGCGACGCCCTCGACGCCGACGTTGATGCCATCCTCGACGAGATCGACGAGGTCCTCGAGGAGAACGCCGAGGACTTCGTCAAGTCGTTCGTGCAGAAGGGCGGCGAGTGAGCCCGGAGCCCTGGCACGGCCGGCTGCCCGCCGCCTTCATGGCGCCCGGTGGCTCGTCCTTCGCCGAGTTCCTTGCGGTCCTCGAAGGCCCGCGCCCGGCATCTCCGCACATGCCCGCGGAGGCCCTGAGCGACGTGCCGCACGCCACCACCATCGTGGCTTTCACGTTTGCCGGCGGCATCGTCATGGCCGGCGACCGCCGGGCCACCATGGGCAATATCATCGCCCAGCGCGATATCGAGAAGGTATTCCCGGCCGATGAGCACTCGGTGGTCGGTATCGCGGGCGCGGCTGGTATCGCCGTCGAGCTCGTGCGGCTCTTCCAGGTCGAGCTCGAGCACTACGAA
>CAINGG010000016.1 GCA_903848435.1 uncultured Actinomycetes bacterium
GCAGTCGAAGCGGCACAGCATGGAGGCGAAGTCCTCGTTCTCGACCGGACCCTTCGGATCGGAGGGCGTGCCGCGGCCATAGTGGCTGGCGGCACCCTGCGGGATCGGTCGCTCGGTGATGACGGTGTGCTGCATGCCCACCACCTCGGCGATGTCACCGACAAGGAACTGGGCGAGCGACACCGAGTGGCTGAGGATGTCGGAGGAGACGCCGTAGCCGCCCTCGGCGAGCTTGAAGCGCCAGGTGAGCAGGCCCATGTCGTCCGAGCCGTACATCGACAGGAATCGTCCGCGGTAGTGCGTGATCTCGCCCAGCGCGCCGGAGGCGATGAGGTCGCGCGCATGGATGACGAGTGGCGACCACAGGTAGTTGTAGCCGACACCCGTGAGAATGCCCGCCTTCTTCGCGGCGGCGTACGCCCTGACCGTCTGCGCGGGCGTCCCGCCGATGGGCTTCTCGCTGAAAATCGCCTTGCCCGCTGCTGCAGCCGCCTCGATCATCGGCACGTGCAACATGTTGGGAGCGGTGACCCAGACCGCGTCGACCTCGGGGTCGGCGACAGCCGCGGCCCAGTCGTCGGTGGCGCGGTCAAAACCGAAGTCGCGGACGGCCCGCTCACGGCGTTCGGCTTCCGTGTCGGCACAGACAACCAGGTGCGGATCGCAGGAACGCTCGGGGAACAGCGACGGGATGCGCAGCACTGAGCGCGAGTGGGCCTGGCCCATCCAGCCGAGGCCCAGGACAGCGATTCCGATGCTCTTCACTGCACGCGTCCCTTCGCCGACGTCATCGGCAGTCGCGGATCGATATCGGTCCACGTGCCGCGGATCCAATGGTGGTTCGGATCGTCGCAGAATGCCATGGTGCGGTCCTCCGCGGGCCCGGCAAGCACATTGAGGAAGTACATCGGGTACTCGGGCGCGGCAGCCGTGGGCCCGTGGTAGCCCTCGGGCACGAGGTAGGTGTCCCCGTCCTTGATCGTCACGGTCTCATCGACCCGGCCATCGACCGTGTAGACACGGAACAGCCCCGTGCCCTCCGAGTCGCCGTGCGGTGAGGTCTCGGTGCCGATGCGGAAGTAGTAGATCTCCTCGTTGGTCGTGGGGCAGTCGCCGATGCCGTCGTGGCGATGCGGCGGCCAGCTCGACCAGTTGCCGCCGGGCGTGATCACCTCGCAGACGTTGATGCGGTCGGCAGCGGTGAAGGAGTCCGGGGTCGCGATGTTGGTGACCTGGCGGCTCGCGCGCCCACCGCCGCGCAGTTCGACAGCGACGTCTTCCGCCGGCGTGTAGTGAATCGGATGATCGGTGCGCTCCCTCGCCGTCAAGATGGCGACCTCACCGTGCACGTTGCCGAACTCGATCGTCTTGCCACGCGTGACGTAGAGCCAGTCGCTCACCGCGGCAAAGACACCATCGCGACCCTTGAGCGGGTACGACGTGCCGTCGATGGTGACCGTCACATCGCGGGCGGACAGTGGCAGCACGACTGCTTCCGCATCTCCGAGGTCGAGTGAGCAGTCGCGATCGATGACGTGCAGGCCGCTGTAGTCCCAGCCAGCCTGCTCGGGGGTGATCGACATCGGTCCATTGGCGTTCGCCAGTGACCCGTGCGGCTTGTACCAGCCGGAACTCATGGGGAGATCCTCTCGATCGCGTGACGTAGCGC
>CAINGG010000017.1 GCA_903848435.1 uncultured Actinomycetes bacterium
CGTCGACTGCGGCGCGTGGCCGACGAGGTCGTGTGCCTGGAGACCCCGGCCGACTTCCGGGCCGTCGGCGAGTGGTTCGCGGACTTCGCGCCGGTGCCCGATGAGGACGTGCGACGCATGCTGGCAGGTGGCCGCGGATCGCGGTCCTTCGAGGTCGAGGTACCGATCCCCTCCGTCACAGGCCCCGGGATCCGGCTCCCGGGACTGCTCGATGTGCCATCGGGGGCGCACGGCCTCGTGATCTTCGCCCACGGCAGTGGCAGCAGCCGGCTCAGTCCGCGCAATCAGCGTGTCGCGCGGTCCCTGGGCGCAGCGTCGCTGGCCACGCTGCTCTTCGATCTCCTCGCACGCGATGACGACGGCGACCGACGACTTGTCTTCGACATCGAGTACCTCGGGCAGCGCTTGCTGCACGCCATCGACTGGGTGCGCGAACTCGATGAAGTGCGCGGGCTGCCGATCGGCCTCTTCGGTGCGAGTACCGGAGCCGCCGCCGCGCTCGTGGCAGCGGCCGAATCGCCCGGCATCGTGCAGTCCGTTGTCTCTCGTGGCGGCAGGCCGGATGTGGCCGCCGGCTGGCTGCCTCGTGTCACGGCTCCGACGCTGCTCATTGTCGGCGGACGCGATATCGATGTGCTGCGACTCAACCGCTGGGCAGCGCAGCAACTCGGCGGACCGCACGAACTCGCTGTCGTGGAGCACGCCACGCACCTGTTCGAGGAGCCGGGGACTCTCGACCAGGTCTGAGGCCTGGCCAAGAAGTGGTTCACCCAGACGCTGCTGCCCGCGGCGCGAGTCGGTGGCTCGCGCTAGTCGGCGCCCTCGTCCAATGCCGCACGGTCCAGCGCCGGCACGTCCTGCACCGGACTGGAGGCGCGCGCGATGTCGTCGGCACCGCCGGCATCCAGCCGCCCGACTAGGTCGACGTGTCCGGATCGGAGTTGGCCCTGTTGGGCGTAGAGCTCCAACTTGGCGCGCGTATCCGCGATGTCGAGATTGCGCATGGTCAGTTGGCCGATCCGGTCGACCGGACCGAAGGCCGCCTCTTCGACGCGTTCCATCGACAGCCGGTCAGGGTGATAACTGAGCGCCGGCCCGCGCGTATCGATGATCGAGTAGTCGTCGCCCCGGCGCAGGCGCAGTGTCACGTCTCCGGTGACGGCGGACGCCACCCACTTTTGCAGGGACTCACGCAGCATGAGCGACTGGGGATCGAGCCAGCGCCCCTCGTAGAGCAGGCGACCCAGGCGCCTGCCTTCCGCGTGGTAGTTGGCGATGGTGTCCTCGTTGTGGATCGCGCTCAGTAGCCGCTCGTAGGCGATGAAGAGCAGCGCCATGCCCGGTGCTTCGTAGATGCCGCGGCTCTTGGCCTCGATGATGCGGTTTTCGATCTGGTCGGCCATGCCCAGCCCGTGGCGCCCGCCAATGGCATTGGCCTCGCGAACGAGGTCGATGGCCGTGGCGAACTCGGTGCCGTTGATAGCTACCGGACGTCCCTGACGGAAGGACACCGTGACGTCCTCGGTCTCGATCGACACCGCAGGATCCCAAAAGCGCACGCCCATGATCGGATCGACAATCTCGATGGAGACATCGAGCTGCTCGAGTTGCTTGGCCTCGTGTGTCGCTCCCCAGATGTTCGCATCGGTGGAGTACGCCTTCTCGACCGAGTCGCGGTAGGGCAGGCCATGAGCCAGGAGCCACTCCGACATCTCCTTGCGGCCGCCGAGCTCGCTCACGAAGTCGGCATCGAGCCACGGCTTGTAGACGCGAAGGCGGGGATTTGCCAGGAGCCCGTAGCGATAGAACCGCTCGATGTCGTTGCCCTTGTAGGTGGACCCGTCTCCCCAGATCGACACATCGTCGTCGAGCATCGCGCGCACGAGCAGCGTGCCGGTCACCGCTCGACCGAGCGGCGTGGTGTTGAAGTACTGCCGGGTGCCCGAGCGGATGTGGAAGGCCCCGCAGGCGATGGCTGCCAGGCCCTCCTCGACCAGGAGTTCCTTGCAGTCCACCAGGCGCGCCAACTCGGCGCCGTACTGCACGGCCCGTCCGGGGACCGAGTCGATGTCGGGCTCGTCGTACTGGCCGAGATCCGCCGTGTAGGTGCACGGCACGGCGCCCTTGTCGCGCATCCACGCGACGGCGACCGAGGTGTCCAAGCCTCCGGAGAACGCGATGCCCACGCGCTCGCCGACAGGCAGCGACGCCATCACCTTGGACATGCGGCGAGCCTAGCGGCGCACGCCGCGCCCCTCGCTACGCGGGCTGGGCGTCCCCGCCGATGAGCCGCGCCTCGGCTTCGGCCGCACGGCGCAGTGCATCCTCGAGCGCAGCCTGCGCCTCGCCATAGGCGGCGAAGTCGCCACGGGCCAGCGCTTCGCGGCCACTGTCGTAGGCGGCTTGCGCGTCGGCCAGCGCCGCCTGCAGATCGGTGAGCGGATCGCCGGTCGGCTCCGGCCCGGGGGTCGGTCCCGGAGTGGGCGTGGGCTGCGGATCGGGGTCCGGACCGGGCGTCGGCTCCGGCGTGGGATTGGGATCCGCGGAGAGCACCTTGGCGAGCGCCGCATCGAGGGTGTCCTCCAGTGCGACGTTGCCGCCGTAGGCCGCGAGCACCTTGCGGAAGAGCGGGTAACCGTCCTGGGTCGCCCGCAGGTAGACCGGCTCGACGTAGAGCAGGCCACCGTTGAACGGCAGCGAGAGCAGATTGCCCAGGTCCACTTCTGAGCCGCCCCGGCGGAGCAGTGAGAGTTGCGAACTGATCTCCGGATCGGACTCGAAGTTGTTCTGCACCTGCGTGGGGCCCGGGATCGTCGTGTTGCTGGGCAGCTGAAGAACGCGAATGGTGCCGTAGCCATCGCCCGGAGCCGAGTCGACGGCCATGAAGGCCGCCAGCGTGGGCCGACGCTGCGGTGCGAAGGTGGTGGTCAACGAGAACGTCGGCTGCTCCTGGCCCGGCATCTGCAGCGTCAGGTAGTACGGCGGCTGGAACTGCTGGATCGTCTGGGTCGGGTCGAAGGGCACGATCCAGAAGTCGGTGCCGTTGTAGAAGGTCGCCGGGTCGGTCACGTGGTAGCGCGACATGACAACCCGCTGGACCTTGAACAGGTCCTGCGGATAGCGCACGTGCGCCTCCATCTCGGCCGGCATGTCGGCGCGGGGCTGGATGACACCGGGGAAGGCTTTCATCCATGTCTGCAGGATGGGGTCGGACTCGTCCCACGCGTAGAGCGTCACCGTGCCCTCGTAGGCATCGACGATGGCCTTGACGGAGTTGCGAGCGTAGTTGAGCTGGTCGATCGGGGCGATCGCCGAAGACCCGGAGCGCACCGTGATCGAATCGCTCGTCGCCTCACCCAGCGAGATGCGCGAGGCATAGGGATAGGCGTTGGTGGTGGTGTAGCCGTCGACGAACCACACGATGCGTCCGTTGACCACGGCCGGGTAGGGGTCCTGATCGAGAGTCAGCCAGGGGGCGATCTTCTCTACGCGCGTGAGCGGGGTGCGGTCCCACAGGATTCGCGACTCTTCATTGATGAGGTCAGTCAGGAGGATGTTGCTGTCCTGGAACTTCGTCGCGAAGAGCAGTCGGTTGACGAACGACCCCACCGGGACGCCGCCGGACCCCGAGTAGGTGTTGTTGACCTGGCCGGTGGCGCTCGCGTCGTCGGGATAATCGAGTTCGATCGGCGCGGTGCCCTCGGGGGCTCCCACGATCGAGAACGCCGGCGAGAGCTCACCGAAGTAGATGCGCGGCTGCTCGATGTTGAGCAGCCCCTCCGGGGGTATGTCGCTCTCGAAGAAGTCGGGCTGCCCGTTGGTAAGCGCAGTGTTGTCATACGCCGACACGAAGCCATAGCCATGCGTGTAGACGGCGTGGTCATTGGCCCAGTTGCGCTGGTTTTCGGGAATGCCCGCGATGTTGATCTCGCGCGCCGCCACGACAGCGCCACGCTGGCCGCCGTCCATCATGTAGCGGTCGACGTCGAGGGTGTCGTTGAATGAGTAGTAGGCGCGGATCTGCTGCAGCTGGTTGTAGGTGGGCGAAGCCAGCGCAGGGTCCAGGAGCCGGATGTTGTCGAGCGTGCCGGAGTTGGCTTCGATGACCTCGACGCTCGGCGGATCGACCGTGCCGGCGTAGTCCTGCACGTCGGCATTGGCGATGCCGTAGGCGGAGCGGGTCGCGGTGATATTGCGCTCGATGAAGGGCTGCTCGCGTACGAGTTCGCTGGGACGCACCTGGAACTGCTGCACGATGGCCGGGTAGACGCCGCCGATGAGGATGGAGGATCCGATCAGCAGGCCGAGGCCGATCGTCGGAATGACCCAGTTGCGCACGAGGATGTTGACCACGAAGAGACCCGCGACAAGCAGGGCCACGAAGGTCAGGGTGGTCAGGGCCGGCAGCACTGCGTTGGCATCGGTGTACTTCATGCCCGTGAAGCCCTGCACCAAAGATTCGCTCTTGATCATCAGGCCGTAGCGATCAAGCCAATAGGCGGCCGCCTTGAGCAGCAGGAAGATCGCGATCAGCGCTGACAGGTGCACCTGCGCGCCGACGCTGGCACGGTCGCCCTTGGGCTGAAGGCGAATTCCTCCGTAGAGGTAGTGGACGGCCACCGCCAGCAGGAGGGCGAGAATCACCGCCGTGAATGCGAAGCCCAGGACGAAGCGGAGGAAGGGATAGGTGAAGACGTAGAAGCCGAGGTCGAGACCGAACTGCGGATCGGTGATCCCGAAGTCGGTGGCGTAGCGCCACTGCAGGAATGTCGACCACTCCGAGGAGGCCGAGACGCCAGCAAGAAGCGCGATCAGAACCGTGAGCACCAGCGTGATGAGCACCCGGAAGGGCGCCAGGCTGGCTCGGTAGCGCTCGAGGCCCGCCTGCTCCTGGGTCAGCGGGGTCACGACGGGCCGCAGCCGGTAGGCCAGCCACAGGGTCCCCCCGATGACCACCGCCATCGTCAGGCCGAAGCTGCCGAACATGATGGCCCGGGTGATCAGCTGGGTGGTGTAGACGCTGGTCTTGTCGACGGAGTCGAACCACAGCCAGTCGGTGTAGAAGCCGGTGAAGAGGACGAAGCCGATGACGATGGCGCCCAGGATGATGATGGTCGGCAGGAGGACCCGCCCGCGGCGGGGGGCCTGGCCGGTCGCCGTAGGCGCTGCAGCGGTCACCCGACCAACTTACGTCAGTCGGGCGAGTATCACGAGGCGGGGCACGTGGGCAGGGTTCCGCCGGTCCGCCACGTCGCCAGGGCATCGAGGGCGTCCTGCAAGGTCGACACGGGAACCACGGCTAAGCCGTCGGGGATGTGTCCCTGTGCTTCCTCGCAGTGCACATCGGGCATCAGGAAGAGGGTTGCCCCCGCGCCGCGCGCTCCGGCGAGCTTTTGGCGAATTCCCCCGATCGCGCCCACCTGGCCCGCAGGATCGATGGTGCCGGTGCCGGCCACGTGACCGCCCGCCGCAAGGTCGTCAGGCGTGAGCTTGTCGACGATGGCCAAGGCGAACATCATCCCCGCGCTCGGTCCGCCGATGTCCTCGAGCGTGAAGCGGATCGGGAACTCCGCTCGGTAATTGACGCCCACGGTGATGCCGACGTAAGGCACCTCGGGGTCATCGGGCTTTGGCGCCGAGACGACCTCGACGTCGACGGCCTCACCGCCGCGTTCGACGGTGAAGACGAGGGTGGACCCGACGGGCTTGGCACGCACCGCATCGACGACGTCGTCCGGGCGGGTGATTGTGTCGCCGTCGATGCGTCGAATGAGCTCGCCGGCGTCGAGGCTCCCGAAGGCCGGCGTGCCTTCGACCACGGCCGTCACGACAACGTCCTCGATCACCGGCTTGCCGAGAGCACCCATCGCAGCGGCGATGGCATTGGACTGCGACGTCGAGAACATCCTCGCATTGCGCTGCTCGACCTCCTCGCCGGTTTCTTCATCCCCGTAGAGGAGCTCACGCGGCAGCACGGCCCGATTGGGATCGATCCACGCCACCAGGGCGCCGTAAACGGTAAGCGGACTTCGCGGCTCGCCCTCCTCGCGGATGGTCGTCATGTCGAGATTGCCGGTCACTGGATACGTCGTCGTATCGCTGATCTCCACGAGGGGCACGCCGTTGACGTCTCCGATGGTGTTGAACGTCGGACCCGGGGACAAGATGACGAAGGGCACGGGCAGCAGGCCCGCGACCACGAGCAGGGCGAGGAGCACGCCCCCGCTGATGAGGGAGGTGACGGCGCGAGAACCCGGCCGGCGGCGACGAGGCGCGGCTCCCGCCGGGTCAGGAGCGGAAGCGACGTCGGGCGCGGTCACCCGGGTCGGCCGTCGGGACCGTGATCGCGGCGCGCGCGCACGGCACTCGCCGACGGGCGGGACGCACGAGGTGCGCGACGGGGAGCAGGACGCGGGGGCCGCGGGGAATGGCCATCGGGCATCGGGCGACGCATCGCCGC
The DNA here is from genome assembly GCA_903848435.1 of uncultured Actinomycetes bacterium. Classification (GTDB taxonomy): domain Bacteria; phylum Actinomycetota; class Actinomycetes; order S36-B12; family S36-B12; genus Mxb001. The sequence continues at coordinate 6,461 of CAINGG010000017.1, forward strand.
GCGGAAGCGGGCCATGTCGCCGAGTGAGGAGTGGGTGTCGAGCGGTCGACGCGGGCGACTGCGCAGCGCTGCCCAGGCCAGGGCGAGCAAGGTGGCACCCACGGGGATGAGCCACCACAGCAGGGCAGACACGCGCACTCCTCAGATCGGGGCCCTCGGGCCGCATCCCAGGGTACGCCCCCTGCCGGAACCCGCCCCTTCCCTTACCGTTGACGCATGAGCGGCAACCTCCCCTTCGGCTTCGGTGCACCCGATGGGGGGCAGCAGCCCTTCGACATGTCCCAGCTGGGCGCGATGCTCCAGCAGCTCGGTCGCCTCATGCAGCAGGGGGGCGCCGAGGGCGGCGTGAGCTGGGACCTCGCTCGCGATGGTGCACGCCAGGCGATCTCCACCCAGGGCGACCCCTCGGTGTCCGACGCCGAGCGCCGCGCCGTCGTCGAGGCCATTGCCCTCGCGCAGGTCTGGCTCGATCCGGCAACGTCGTTCCCCGCCTCCGCTGCCGACGGCCTGGCGTGGAGCCGAGCCGAGTGGCTCGAGGGCACGTTCCCCGCATGGCAGCGCATCGTCGCGCCGATCGCCGAGCACGTGCAAAGCGTGATGTCGTCGGGGGGCACCGATGCCATGCCGGCCGAGCTCGCGGCGATGCTGCCTGAGGGGCTGCCGCCCGAGGCATCCGCGATGATCGCCCCGCTCATGGCCATGGCGCGCCAGATGGGATCGGCGATGTTCGGCATGCAGGTCGGGCAGGCGCTGGCCGCACTGGCCACGGAGGTCGTGGGAGTGGCGGACGTCGGCGTGCCACTCACCGCTGATTCCCGGCCTGTCCTGCTGCCTCGCAACGTCTCGCAATTCGGCGACGGTCTCGGCATCCCCGTCGACGAGGTGCGTCTCTACCTTGCCCTGCGCGAGTGCGCGCACCAGCGCCTCTTCGCGCACGTGCCGTGGCTGCCCGCGCGACTGGAGGGTGCGATCGATGCCTACGCGCGCGGCATCCGGGTCGACACTGACCGGCTCGGTGAAGCGATGCGCAGCATTGATCCGAGCGCCCTCCAAGATCCCGCTCGACTGCAGGAGGCCATGGGCTCCGACATGTTCGCCCTTGCCGAGTCGCCCGAGCAGGAGGCTGCACTGGCCCGCCTCGAGACGCTGCTCGCGCTCATCGAGGGCTGGGTGAGCGACGTTGTGGCGCAGGCAAGCGCCGCGACGCTGCCGTCCGCCGAGCGAGTGGAGGAGGCCGTACGCCGTCGCCGGGCGGCAGGCGGTCCAGCCGAGCGCACCTTCGCCTCGCTGGTGGGCCTCGAACTCCGCCCCCGAGCCCTGCGCGAGGCCGCGCAGTTGTGGCGCTCGCTGCGCGAATCCCGGGGGATCGAGGGCCGCGACGCCCTCTGGGCGCACCCCGACCTGCTGCCCGACGCCGAGGACCTGCGCGATCCCGAGGGATTCCTCGTGCGCACGTCCGGCGAGCCGCTGACCGGCCCCGACCCCGCGGAGCAGTGATCGCCGGACCGCTGCATGCCGATGCGCGCCGCGTCCTGCACCAATGGACCGCGCCGGATGCAGCGCAGGACCGACTCCGTGACGCCTACGTCGCCCACCTGGATACCTACGCAGATGCGGTACTGCGCGACTGCCGCGCGGGGCACATCACGGCGAGCACGATCATCATCGATCCCGCACGCGCTTCGGTGCTACTAACGCTGCATCCGATCGTCGGGCGCTGGCTGCAGACCGGCGGCCACTGCGAGCCGGACGACGCAACGCTCCTGGCAGCGGCCGCGCGCGAGGCAGCGGAGGAGAGCAGCATCGACGACCTCGTGATCGATGCCATCCCCGTACGACTTGATCGCCATGCGGTGCGCTGCCGCGCCGACGACGGCGACGTCACGCTGCTCGATCACCTCGACGTGCAGTTCGTGGCGCTGGCACCGCCGCATGCACGAGAGCGCCGGACGGAGGAGTCCGTGGACCTGCGCTGGTGGGCGTGGGATCGCCTGCCCGAGGGGATCGACGACTCGGTCCGCGCACTCGTGGCGGCCGCCCTCGACCGCCAAAGTTGGTGACTATTTTCCCTCCACAGGCGGTGCATGGCATTGGCCCACGTCACAGGGCCCTTGCCCGCCAAACCCGCTCGGCTCTCCCCAGGTCATCCACCCCCTGTCCCCCGCGACCTGCCACCTTGTCCCCACGCTGTCCCCACCGGCGTCCACAGGCTTCGTTGACGACCCTCGGCGGCGCCCCTAGCGTCGCCCCCAGCCCCCGGGATAACGGGCGGGCGTGCGCGAGGGGAAGGCGCACGCAGCGCTCTGCGACCCGGGGGCGCTCCTTTGGCCAGCCTCGTGGGCAGGGCCTCCTAGCCAGTAAAAATCGTGTAATTCGTCCAAATCAGGCACGACACGCCCACCAGGCGCTTCCCCGTCCCCCCGTGGCCCTCATGGCTGCCCTAGGGTGGCGGCGGGCCGTGAGGAGGGGGACCTCCCCGCAGCCCCCCGGACCAGGCGCTATGCGCACCGGACCGGGCGCCTGCGTGAGGCGACGCCTCACCAGCTCCACAGCGAGACGAGGAGGACGGCCATGGCCGAGTCGTACACGGGTGAGGCGTACTGCGTGAAGTGCAAGGAGAAGCGCGCGTTCACCGGCAATGTCGAGGAGACCAACGGGCGGCGCTTCGCCAAGGGCATCTGCCCCGTCTGCGGCACCAAGGTGACCCGCATCCTGGGCAAGGCCTGACGCACCACCCCCGCGCGGGCGACGCTCCGCGCGACCTGACAGACGTCATCGACGGCGTCGACGGCCCTGGGCTTGTCGGCGCCGTCGAGCGTCTTGTGGCCCTGGCGTCGATGGGCGGCTCGGCTGCCGAGATCGACGCGCAGGACCATCTTGCTGCGGCCTTCCGCAGCGACGGCCTGACGGTCGAGGCCTGGGACATCGACGTCGACGAGCTCGCCGCCCGGCCGGACTTTCCCGGCATGGAGGTCGAGCGCGCATCCGCCCGCGGGGTCCTGGCCCGATGGGCCGGCGCCGGCGACGGACCCACCCTCCTGCTCCTCGGTCATACCGACGTGGTCCCGCCGGGCGATCCGAACGCGTGGTCGAGCGACCCCTTCGTCCCCCGCATCGACGGCGATCGCCTGATCGGCCGTGGTTCCTGCGACATGAAGGCCGGCACGGCTGCCATGTGGTTCGCGGTTCGCGCACTACGCCGGGCCGGTGTGCGCCTGCGCGGCGACATCCTGTTGGCACCGGTGTCCGGCGAGGAGGACGGCGGTCTCGGCACCTACGCGCTGCTCCACCGCGGCCTGCACGCGGACGCGTGCGTCATTCCCGAGCCGACCAACCTCGACATCATCCCCGCCAACGGCGGCGCGCTGACCTTCCGTCTGCGCGTGCGCGGCCTGGCTACCCATGCGTCCCGCCGCACGGAGGGCGTGAGCGCGATCACGACCTTCATGCCCGTCCTCGAGGAACTCCAACGCCTCGAGTCGAGGCGCAACGAGCGCGTCGACCCACTCATGCAGCGCTGGCCTATCGCCTACCCGCTGTCGATCGGCATGGTGCGCAGCGGGGACTGGGCATCGACGGTGCCCGACCTCCTCGTCGCGGAGGGCCGGCTCGGTGTCGCGATCGGCGAGACTCCCGAGCAGGCGCGCGCCGACCTCGAGTCGTCGCTCGCGAGACTGTGCGCTGGTGATCCGTGGCTCGCCGAGCACCCGATCGAGATCGAGTGGTGGGGCGGGCAGTTCGCGTCGGGGCGCACCGATCCCGGCGACCCCCTCGTGCGTGACTTGAGCGACACCGTTCGCCTCCTCACGGGGCGTACGCCGGAGATCTATGGCGGCCCCTACGGCTCCGACCTTCGTCTGCTCGCAGGCGCTGGCATCCCGACCGTGCAGTTCGGGCCCGGCGACAGTGCGGCAGCGCACGCGCCCGACGAGTGGGTGTCGATTGCCGACACGATCTCGTGCGCGCGCATCCTCGCCGCGTTCGCGATGCGCTACTGCGGCGTCGCCTGACCTGTCACAGCAGGCCGGTGAGCCGGTCGAGCACGTCCTCCGCGCCAGACTTGGTCGCCCGTCTCGTGGCAGGAGTGAGCGTGTCGCCATTGGGCCAGACCCTGGTCGACGTCACGCTGGGTGAATCCGGCGTCTTCATGATCCTCGACGAGTCAGGCAACGTCGTGCTCGGACCGCCGGGCACCGACCTCGGTTCGCTTCGCTCGAC
>CAINGG010000018.1 GCA_903848435.1 uncultured Actinomycetes bacterium
CCTCGAACGCATCGAGTTGCCCGGTGCCGGCACCATCGGCGGGCCGGTCGAACAGCCCGACGGCGGTCCGGTTGCCTGGCTCGTCTACACCGATCACACGACAGTGCCGACGATCTACTCCTTCGACGGACGCACGCGCACCGTCGAGCTGTGGGAGTCGCCGCCCGGCAGCGTCGAGGTGCCCCGCGTGCACTCGCGACAGGTGACCTACACATCCAACGACGGCACCGAGGTGCGGATGTTCATCCTGTCGCCCACCGAGGACCCCGACCGGCCGCGCCCGACGATCCTCTACGGCTACGGCGGATTCGGCATCCCGCTCTCCCCCGGTTACAGCTCCACGATCCTGACCTGGGTGGAGGCCGGCGGAGTCTGGGCCGTCGCCAACCTGCGCGGCGGCGGCGAGGAGGGAGAGGAGTGGCATCGCGCGGGCATGCTCGGCAACAAGCAGAACGTGTTCGATGACTTCCACGCCGCAGCCGAATGGCTCATCGCCAACGGCTGGACCACGCGCGAGCAGCTCGCCATCAACGGCGGATCCAATGGCGGCCTTTTGGTCGGCGCTGCCATGACCCAGCGGCCCGACCTCTACCAGGCCGTCGTCTGCGTGGCACCCCTGCTCGACATGATCCGCTACACGACCTCCGAGCTAGGCCCCACGTGGACGGTCGAGTACGGCGACCCGGAGATCCCCGAGCAGCTCGACTGGCTGCTCGGCTACTCGCCCTACCACCGTGTGGCCGACGGGACGGCGTACCCGGCGACGATGTTCGTCGCCTTCGACAACGACACCCGCACCGATCCGATGCACGCCCGCAAGATGTGCGCGGCCGTGCAGCACGCGACGTCATCGGACCGGCCGATCGTCTTCCGGGGCGAGGGCGACGTCGGGCACGGCGCGCGCTCGCTCAACCGCTCCATCGAGGAGTCCGCCGACATCCTCGCCTTCGCTGCCCGCTGGACCGGCCTACCCGACTAGGCACTCGGTCTGCGAGATCGGCCGTTTCGGGCGAGACTGGGGGCGTGAGCCGCCTCTGCCTCGTGACCGGCCCTACGGGCTATGTCGGGGGTCGACTGATTCCGCGCCTGCTCGACGCAGGCTTTCGCGTGCGCGTCCTCGCCCGCCATCCCGAGCGGCTGCGCGACCTGCCGTGGGCCAGCCAGGTCGAGGTCGTCGCCGGAGATGCGGGTGATGCCGAGGCCGTGCAACGCGCCCTGACGGGCGTCGACATCGCCTACTACCTCATGCACTCGTTGCAGGAGGGCGCGCAACTGGAAATCGAGGAGCGGCATCTCGCGACGATCTTCGCCAAGGCCGCAGCCGAGGAGCACGTCGGGCGCATCGTCTACCTCGGGGGACTGGCTCCCGACGTCCCGCCCGAGAAGATGAGCCGGCACATGCGCTCGCGCGCCGAGGTCGGCGCGATCCTTCGTGGATCTGGCGTGCCAACCTGCGAATTCCGCGCGGCGGTCATCATCGGCTCGGGCTCGGCGTCCTTCGAGATGCTCCGCTACCTCACGGAGCGCCTGCCCGCCATGATCACCCCGCGGTGGGTACGCCAAAAGACCCAGCCCATCGCGGTTCGTGACGTGCTGCGCTACCTCGTGCTCGCTGCCGACCTGCCACCCGACGTCAATCGCGTCTTCGAGATCGGCGGCCCGGAGGTCATGACCTACCAGGACATGATGCAGCGCTACGCCGCCGTGGCCGAACTGCCCAAGCGGTTGATCCTGCCGATCAACCTGCTCTCCCCCGGCCTATCTAGCCACTGGGTCGGGCTCGTGACCCCCGTGCCGCGACGCATCGCCCGGCCCTTGGTCGAGTCGCTGCGCCACCCCGCGGTCTGCAGCGAGCACGACATCGCCCGCTACATCCCCGACCCGCCCGAGGGGCTCCTGCCCTTCGACACCGCGGTCGGCCTCGCGCTCCTGCGCGTGCGCGATGCGGAGGTCGCGACGCGGTGGTCATCAGCGTCCTACCCGGGTGCGCCCAGCGACCCGCTGCCCTCCGACCCCGAGTGGTCGGGCGGGTCGATCTACACCGACGTACGCACGGTCACGACCTCCGCGAGTCCGCAGCAGGTCTGGGCATCCGTGGAGCGCATCGGCGGGACCAACGGCTACTACTCCTCGAGCTTCCTGTGGCGCGCCCGTGGATTCCTCGATCGCGTCGTCGGCGGCGTGGGCCTCAGACGCGGGCGGCGTGACCCCGAGCACGTGGTGGTGGGCGACGCGGTCGACTTCTGGCGGGTCGAGGAACGTGAGCCGGGGCACCTGCTGCGGCTGCGCGCCGAGATGAAGATGCCGGGACTGGCGTGGCTGGAGTTCGTGATCGACCCCACACCGTCCGGAGGCGCCGTGCTCACTCAGCGCGCCATCTTCTACCCTCGAGGACTGACGGGGCACGCGTACTGGTGGTCAATCGCACCCTTCCACCGATTCGTCTTCCCCGGCATGGCAGAGCACGTCGTCGAGAACGCCGAGAGCCGTCCGGCTCTGACAGCCGCATAGGAGCAGCCACACATCATGGGACTCATCTCGCGAGCGGCCTCGCTGGCCACCGTGCCGGTCACGACCGGCGCGCGTCTGGCTGGTGCGGCGACCGCAGCCGCCTTCGGCGCCGATCGCGATGCGGTCTACGCCAAGGCGACGGCTGCGTCCGTCGAGACCCTGACGGCCGCGCTGGCCAAGGCGCGCGGTCCGGCCCTGAAGGTCGGTCAGGCGCTCGCCGTTTTCTCCGCGGCCCTGCCCCCCGACCAGGCCGCGCAGCTCACGGCGCTCACGCGCCTCTACGAAGA
>CAINGG010000019.1 GCA_903848435.1 uncultured Actinomycetes bacterium
CCGGTCATCGCGACCGTGCGCTGGCGCTTGTGCAGGGCGCCGACCATGGCCTGCTTCTGGCTGGGTGTGACGCGTCCGAAGACCGAGTTGTCGTCGATGGGAGCGACCAGGGCGTCCGGGTCGTCCGGGAGTTCGCGTGCGTCCACCGGGTGAGACGCGCCAGGAACGCCAGCCTGCACCGCGATGGCGCCCACCGTGGCGGGGTTGTCGCCGGAGATGACCTTGACCGCGACGTCCTGGTCGAGGAAGTACTGCACGGTGTCGCGGGCATCGGGACGCAGCCGCTGGTCGATGACGACGAGTGCCACGGGCTGCACCGGCCCCGGACCGCGTTCGACGTCGGGGCCGTCGCCGACCGACCGGGCGACGAGCAGCACGCGCGAGCCCGCGGACGCCAGTCGCTCGGCCTGCTCGAGCACGTGCGGATCGCTGGTGCCGAGGATGACCTCGGGCGCGCCCAGCAGCCAGGTGCCGTGATCGGTGAACGTCGCTGCCGACCACTTGCGCGCGCTCGAAAAGGCGATGCCCTCGACGAGGGACCACGTCGGGTTGGGATAGGCGTTGGCGACGGCCTGCAGGGTGGGGTTGGGGCTCTCCTCGGAGGCGCCGAGCGCGGCCAGGATCGCCGGGACGTCGGCTGACGTGTCGAGCGCCTTGACGTCGGTGACGGCCATGCCCGGCTCGGTCAACGTGCCGGTCTTGTCGACGCACACCGTGTCGACGCGGGCGAGCACCTCGACAGCGGGCAGGTCCTGCACGAGCACCTTGCGCTGCGCCAGGCGCACGACCGCGACAGCCATGGCGATGCTGGTCAGCAGGACCAGTCCCTCCGGCACCATCGTGACGACGCCGGCGATGGTGCCGCTGATCGCCTCGTCGAGCGGCTGATTGGCGCGCAACTGCGAGACGAAGAGCAAGATGCCGACAGGCGGGATGAGGAACGACGCCAGGCGAATGAACTTCGCGATGTCCTCGCGGAGCTCGGACCGTGTCTGCGCGAACTTCTTCGCCTGCTCGGTCAGGCCCGAGGCGAAGGAGTCCCGGCCCACCCGCGTCGCGACGTAGGTGCCGGATCCGGCAACGACGAAGGAGCCCGACATCACCTGGTCGCCCACGGCCTTGTCGACAGGGTCGGCCTCGCCAGTGAGCAGGCTCTCGTCGATCTCCAGGCCCTCGGACGTGACGACCTCGCCATCGACCACGAGCTGATCTCCGGTGCGCAGCACGACCAGGTCGTCCAGGACGACCTGGGACGGGCGTACCTCGATGTCGGTGCCATCTCGACGCACGACCGGTCGCGCCTCGCCGATCACCGACAGTTTCGCGAGCGCACGGCTGGCCCGCCACTCCTGGATGATGCCGATCAGGGAGTTGGCGACGATGACGAAGCCGAAGAGCGAGTCCTGGAACGGCGCCACGAACCACATGACGACCCACATCGACCCGATGAGGAAGTTGAACCACGTCAGGGTGTTGGACTTGATGATGCTGCCGAGGCTGCGGCTGTGCGGGTCCGGCGCATCGTTTGTCTGGCCGAGCGCCACGCGCTCGGCGACCTGCGCGGAGGTGAGGCCCTCCGTGGCCATGACGGTCACTGCTGCATCCAGTCAAGACGGCGGAGGATGACACCCTCGCGCAGGGCCCACGGGCCGATCTCGACCATGTCGATGCCGAGCAGGTCGAGCGCCGCCTCGGCGACCAGTGCACCCGCCAGCAGCTGCTCCGAGCGCGCCTCGGAGACGCCGGGCAGTCGTGTGCGCTCACTCGCACTCATCGACGCGAGCTTGGGGAC
>CAINGG010000020.1 GCA_903848435.1 uncultured Actinomycetes bacterium
GTCGTGCGGGCCAGCCGATCTTCTTGTCTTCGATCATCACTGGGCCGGGGCGCAACCGATCGAGTGCCTGCTCGACGATTCTGATCGACTGGTGCATCTCGCCGATGCGGATGAGGAAGCGGCCATAGACATCGCACGTGTCGGTGGTCTGCACCTCGAACTCGTAGTTCTCATAGCCGCAGTAGGGCTGCGACTTGCGCAGATCGTGGGGCAGGCCGGTCGAGCGCAGGATCGGGCCCGTGATGCCCAGGGCCATGCACGAGGCGAGGTCGAGGTAGCCGATGCCGACGGTGCGCCCCATCCAGATGGAGTTGTCGACGAGGAGGTCGCTGGTGTCCTTGAGGCGCTTCTTGAGCAGGGGCAGTGTCTCGCGGATGCGGGCCACCTGCTCATCGGTGATGTCCTGCGCCACCCCGCCGGGGCGGACGTAAGCGCTGTTCATGCGCAGGCCGGTGACCATCTCGAAGATGTCGAGGACGAGCTCGCGCTCGCGGAAGCCGAAGATCATCGCGGTGAGCGCGCCCAGCTCCATGCCGCCGGTCGCTAGTGCGACCAGGTGCGAGGAGATGCGATTGAGCTCCATCATCATGACGCGGATGACCGAGGCACGCTCCGGGATCTCGTCGGTGACGCCGAGCAGCTTCTCGACTGCGAGGCAGTACGCCGTCTCATTGAAGAACGGTGAGAGGTAGTCCATGCGCGTCACGAAGGTCACGCCCTGTGTCCAGGTGCGGTACTCCATGTTCTTCTCAATGCCCGTGTGGAGGTAGCCGATGCCACAGCGGGTCTCGGTGACGGTCTCGCCCTCGAGCTCGAGGATCAGTCGCAGCACGCCGTGGGTCGACGGGTGCTGCGGGCCCATGTTGACGACGATGCGCTCCTTCTCGCCCTCGCTCGGCGGCGTGACGGTGTCCCAGTCGCCACCGGAGAGGGTGAAGACGCGTCCCTCTGACGTGTCGTAGGAGTCGGCGTAGATGTCGGAGTCGTCCGTGTCGGACTCGTAGACGACGTCCTCGGCGCTCATGTTGTCGGTGCTCATCAGGAGTAGGCCCTCCGCTCATCGGGCGGGGGGACCTCGGCGCCCTTGTATTCGACCGGGATGCCGCCGAGGGGATAGTCCTTGCGCTGCGGGTGGCCCAGCCAGTCGTCCGGCATCTCGATACGGGTGAGCGCCGGGTGGCCTTCGAAGATGATGCCGAAGAAGTCGTAGGTCTCGCGCTCGTGCCAGTCGTTGGCCGGGTAGACGCGCACGATCGAGGGGATGCGGGGGTCGTTGTCGGGGCAGGTGACCTCGACGCGAACCCGACGGTTGTGCGTGATCGACAGGAAGGGATAGACCGCGTGGAGCTCGCGTCCCTTTTCTTCGGGGAAGTGCACGCCACTGACGCCCATGCACATTTCGAACCGCAGGGCGGGCTCGTCACGCAGTGCGGTGACGAAGGCGAGGAGATGCTCGCGACGTACGACGAAGGTGATCTCACCGCGATGCACGACGACCTTCTCGACGGCCGTGGTCATGGGCAGGCCGTGGTCGGCCAGCGCGAGGGCGAGCTCCTCGGCCGCCTCATCGAACCACCCGCCGTAGGGGGCCTCGGTCGGCCCGGGCATGACGATGGGAGCGACGAGTCCACCGAAGCCGGACGTGTCGCCGCCGTCCTCCGCGCCGAACGCGCCGTGGCGTACCCCGACGACCTCGAGCTCGATGGTGCGCGCAGGCGTGGTGACGTGAGCGGCGACCTCCAGCCCTGCCTCGGCGGGGGTGACCGGCGTCTGGTCGGTCATCGCAGCAGGCCTCGCATCTCGAGCGTCGGCGCGGCGACAAGGGCCGCGGCCTCCTCGATGTTCTGCTCGCGGATCGCGTTGGCGCCCATCTTCATGTCCTGAATCTCGTCATGGATCTTCAAGATGGCGTCGATGAGCATCTCGGGCCGCGGCGGGCAGCCGGGCAGGTACATGTCGACGGGCACGACGTGGTCGACGCCCTGGACAATCGCGTAGTTGTTGAACATCCCGCCGCTGGAGGCGCAAACGCCCATCGCGAGGACCCACTTGGGATTGGGCATCTGGTCGTAGATCTGACGCAGGACCGGCGCCATCTTTTGGCTGACGCGACCGGCCACGATCATGAGGTCGGCCTGGCGCGGTGAGGCGCGGAAGACCTCCATGCCGAATCGGGCGATGTCATAGCGCGGCCCGCCCACGGCCATCATCTCGATCGCGCAGCACGCCAGGCCGAAGGTCGCGGGCCACAGTGAGCCCTTGCGGGCGTAGCCGGCGACCTTCTCAACCGTGGTGAGCAGGACGCCCGATGGCAACTTCTCTTCAAGGCCCATGGCTCAGTCCCAGTCCAGTCCGCCGCGACGCCATTCGTAGACGTACGGCACGGTGAGGTTGAAAAGAAAGAGCATCATCGCCAGGAACACAAAGAGCGGCAACTGATCGAAGGCCACGGCCCACGGGTAGAGGAAGACGATCTCGATGTCGAAAATGATGAACATCATCGCGGTGAGGTAGTACTTCACCGGGAAGCGACCGCCACCCATCGGCTGTGGAGTGGGCTCGATACCGCATTCGTAGGCATCGACCTTGGCCCGGTTGTAGCGCTTGGGCCCCGTGAACGTGGTGAGCGTGACGCTGAAGACGGCGAAAGCACCGGCGAGGAGGCCCAGCACGAGGATCGGCGCGTAGGCGTCCACCGAACCAGAGCTCCTTTAGCGGCAGGGGGGCCCTCCGGCCCGTCGGCGGAAGTCTACCTACGGCCGAGGGGGGTCATCGGCGCCCCCGGTGCAGGGCGACGATGCCTCCGGTGAGGTTCAGCCAGGCCACATCCCGCCATCCCGCGTCGTTCATGATGACCGCCAGTCCGGGCTGGTCGGGCCATGCCCGGATCGACTCCGCCAGGTAGACGTAGGCGTCGGGATTGGACGACGTACGGCGTGCAATCTCGGGCAGCGCACCCATGAGGTAGCGCGAGTAGAGCGTGCGGAACGGCCCGAAAACCGGGTGAGAGAACTCACAGACGACGATTCGCCCGCCCACGCGTGTCACCCGGTTCAACTCGGCCAGCGCCTGGCGCGGATCGGCGGTGTTGCGCAGGCCGAACGACATGGTGACGGCATCGAAGGACTCATCCGCGAAGGGCAGGCGCAGCGCATCGCCGGCGACGAAGGGCAGCGAAGGCTCACGGCGTCGCCCCACGCGCAACATGCCCAGTGAGAAGTCGCAGGGCACCACGGTGGCGCCACGGGCGGCCATCGGCGCACTCGACGTGCCGGTGCCCGCAGCCAGGTCGAGGATCCGCTCCCCCGGCTGGGGTCGGATGGCGTTGACCACGGCACGACGCCACAGGCGCGTCTGCCCCAGGGCGAGCAGGTCGTTGGTGAGGTCGTAGCGGTCCGCCACCTCGTCGAACATCGCGGCGACCTCCTGGGGTCGCTTGTCGAGATCGGCGCGTGGCATGCACGCATCCTCCCAGCGCGGCGCACATGGGGCTCGGCGGGCCGCATCACGCACGACTCCGGGCCAGGCGCCGTGGGGGCGCGCCAGACTGCCGACCTCGCGAATTGGCCGTACCCTCGAGGCGTGTCCACGCCCCTGCTGGTGACGACAGCGGCACCGCGCGTACGCACGATGCCGATCGACGACCCGGGCGCATTGCTGGAGCGACTGCCCGGCTCGGGCGGCACCGCGTGGGTCAACGGCGGTGAGGGGCTCATCGGCTGGGGTGTAGCGGCTGTCGTCGAGGTCAATGGCGACGAGCGCTTCAGTCGCACGCAGCGGTGGTGGGTCGACTGGTGCCGTCAGGCCGACATCGATGATCCGCTGCAGATGCCGGGCACCGGGCCGGTCGCCTTCGGCTCCTTCACCTTCGACCCCGACCCGGTGTCGGGTCGCACATCGCGCATCGTGATCCCCCGGGCCGTGCTGGGCCGCCGTGATGGACACGCCTGGCTGACGGTGGTCGGCGACCCGGACGACATGCTGCCCGCTGACGCACTGCTGCCTGCCATCTTCACGCCCACCGCCCCGAGCCGCGTCGACTGGGCGCGGGGCAGCCGCACCGCGGAGGAGTGGAAGTCGTCGGTGGCCGAGGTCATCGACCGCATCGGCCGAGGCGAACTCGACAAGGTCGTCCTGGCCCGCGACGTCATCGCAGAGGTGAGCGACGACTTCGACGTGCGCTACCTCCTCACCCGACTGGCCGCCGCCTACCCCGAGTGCTGGACCTTCCAGGTCGACGACATGGTCGGTGCGACCCCGGAGCTCCTCGTACGCCGTACCAATGACGTCGTGCTCTCGCGCGTGCTGGCCGGCACGGTCAAGCGCCGCGGTGACGAGAGTGAAGACGCCACGCTGGCCAAGGCACTGCTCGGCAGCGACAAGGACCTCGAGGAGCACGCCTACGCCGTGCGCTCCGTGGCCCGGTCGCTCGCGCACCACTGCACCGACCTGCGCGTGCCCAACCAGCCCCGTGTGCTGCGACTGTCGAATGTGCAGCACCTAGCCACTGACATCACTGGGCGCCTGGCTGATGGCGCATCAGTGCTCGCCCTCGCAGCGTCACTGCACCCCACCGCCGCGGTGTGCGGCTCTCCCACAGAGCGCGCATTCGCCGTCATCCGCGAGATCGAGGGCATGGATCGCGGACGCTACGCCGGCCCGGTGGGCTGGTTCGACAGCCGCGGAGATGGCGAGTTCGGCATCGCCCTGCGCTGCGCGGAGGTGCGACCGGGATCGCTGCGACTCTTCGCTGGTTGCGGCATCGTCGCGGGGTCCGACCCCGAGGCCGAACTGGCGGAGTCGCGGGCGAAGTTCGTGCCCATTCGCGCAGCCCTCGGCGACCCGGTCGACTAATCCACCCGCTCCCGTAGTCTGGCGAGGTGCCAGAGGAAGTCGAGCCCGACAGCAGGGCGAGCGATAGGCGCGCTCGGATCCTCGCTGCGGCGCGGCAGCTCTTCGAAGATTGCGGAGTCGCCGAGACATCGCGACGCGACGTCGCCAGTGCCGCTGACGTCGCCACCCGCTCGGTGACCGCCTTCGCAGCCAATCGCAGCGACCTGCTGGCCCGCGTCACCGCCGACCTTCCCTTCCCGCCCACGTCGCAACGCATGCAGGACCAGGCGGTCGCGGGTGATGCGACACCCATGGACACGATTCTCGGCGCGGCGCGCGAGGCACTCGGGGCGCCGGCATCGGTGTGGGACGTGATCGAACTGCAGGCCGTCGCCCTCGCTCCCTTCGACCCCGCACTCCAGGACGTCGTCCGCGCCCGGATCGCACTGCGCTGGGAGGCCGCGCGGGCCGTGGTGCGGCAACTGCGCGGCGAAGGTGCGGTCGATCCCACCATCGACGATGACGCGGCGGCCCTGCACCTCGTAGCGATGGGCGCCGGCTTGGCACTCGTCGAGGAGTA
>CAINGG010000021.1 GCA_903848435.1 uncultured Actinomycetes bacterium
GGTAGGCCCATGCCTTGCGCAGGTTGCCGAAGGTCGTCCAGGCGTCGGAGTAGCGCGTCGCATGCACATTGGCATGGTGCGCGGCCCACTCGGCGAACGACTCGTTCAGCCACAGGTCGTCCCACCACTTCATGGTGACCAGGTCGCCGAACCACATGTGGGCCATTTCGTGGAGGATGGTGTTGGCGCGCTGCTCGTAGGCGGCATCGGTCACGCGGGAGCGGAAGACCATGTCCTCGAGGAAGGTCACGCAGGCTGCGTTCTCCATCGCACCGGCATTGAACTCGGGCACGAAAAGCTGGTCGTACTTGCCGAAGGGGTAGGGGATGCCGAACTCGTCCTCGAAGAAGGCAAAGCCCTGCTTGGTGAGCAGAAAGATGTCGTCGGGATCCAAGAACTCCGCCAGCGATGCCCGGCAGAAGATCCCGAGCGGGTAGGCCCCGAACTTCCCCTCGTAGGCATCGCGCACGACGTAGTAGGGGCCGGCGACCAGTGCCGTGATGTAGGTCGAGATCGGGGGCGTCGGCTCGAAGTCCCAGCGCGCCGTACCGTCACCCAGCATGACCGGCTCGGGGGTGGGTGCATTGCTGACGACCTGCCAGTGATCCGGGGCCGTCACGTGGAGGGTGAATGGCGCCTTGAGATCGGGCTGCTCGAAGCAGGCGTACATTCGACGTGCATCGGCCGACTCGAACTGGGTGTAGAGGTAGACCTCGTCGTCGACGGGATCGACAAAGCGGTGGAGTCCCTCGCCGGTGTGCATGAAGGCGCACTTGGCACGCACGATCAGGACGTTGGAGGACTCGAGGTCGTCGAGTTGAATCCTCGCGCCATTGAAGACGTTCTGGGGGTCGAGTTCACGGCCATTGAGGTTCACCGAGGTCACCTCAGGTGCGACGAGATCGATCCAGGTGCTGCTCCCCGGCGTGCGACAGCCGAAGGCGACCGTGGTGATGCAGTCGAAGGTGTGTGGGTCAGTCGTGAGGTCGAGGGCTACGTCGTAGCCGTCGACGGAAACCAGGCGGGAGCGCTCGGCGGCTTCGGCGCGGGTCACATTCAGGTCTGCGGGCACGGCTCATCCTGGCATGGCCCGGTGCGGGGTCAGTGGGTACCGTCACCCCCATGAGCGAGCGCATCCCCGTGGACTTCTGGTTCGATCCCATCTGCCCCTGGGCCTGGATCACCTCACGCTGGATGCTGGAGGTGGAGAAGGTGCGTCCGGTGCAGGTCCGCTGGCACGTGATGAGCCTGGCGGTGCTCAATGAGGGTCGCGAGGTGCCCCCGGAGTATGCCGACCTGATGCTGACGGCGTGGGGACCGGTGCGCACGATCATCGCCGCGCAGCGCGACTACGGCGACGACATGGTGGGACATCTCTACACCGACATCGGCACGCGCATCCACCTGCAGGGCGAGGACTACGTGACAGCCGTGCAGCACGCTGTGCGTGGTCTCGCGCTTCCCGATGCGCTGCTTGATGCCGCGACGTCGGAGGAGTTCGATGCCGAGCTGCGCGCGAGCCACGCCGAGGGCATCACGCTTGTCGGTGAGGAGGTCGGCACCCCGGTCATCGCGGTGCCGGATTCCGCGGGCAACCGCGTCGCCTTCTTCGGACCGGTGATCACGCCCGCACCCAAGGGCGAGGCGGCTGGCAAGCTGTGGGACGGAGTGCTGCTCGTTGCGGGCACCCCCGGCTTCTTCGAGTTGAAGCGCACCCGCACCGCCGACCCATCCTTCGACTAACCCCCCGCTGCGTCTTAGTTCCGCGAACGGTTGGAGTTTGGCCTGAAGTTCAACCGTTCGCGGAACTAAGACGGCTGGGGAC
>CAINGG010000022.1 GCA_903848435.1 uncultured Actinomycetes bacterium
CCCGAGGCGATGTCAGCGCAGCCGGCCGACGCCAAGATGTCGGTCTGGCCCGGCTGGGGATCGACGTTCGTGCCATCGCCGTCACTGCCCGATGAGCCCGGCACCGCGACCGGCTACCGCCTGGTTTCCGATGGCATCGACACCATCGCTCTCGCCGAGCAGCTCGCGAAGGCGTTCGGCATCAAGGGCGAGCCGCGCGATGAGTACGGCGCGATCGTGATCGGCCCGTCCGATGGCACCGGGCCGTCGATCTGGGTGTACGGCGACGCAATGGTGACGTGGTCCTACTCCGACCCGACCAAGAATCCGTGGAACTGCGGCGTGACGCCGCTGCCCGAGCCAGTGCCCGCGGAGTCCGGCGGTACTGACGTGAGCCCCGGCACTCCCGAGACGTCAGCCTGCGAACCAGAGAAGGAGCCGCTCACCGAACAGGACGCCGTTCGCGCAGCGCGCAAGATTCTCGCCTCCGTCGGTGTGAGCGAGGACCCCGCGAGCGGGATCGACGTGGAGTGGGAGGCGGGTACCGACGGCGTCACCACGTGGGTTACCGCCTGGCAGCGCGTCGAAGGAAACCGCACCCAGTTGAGTTGGTCGTTCACCTTCGATGACAAGGACGTGCTGTGGGCCAACGGCTTCGCCGCGGGGCTCGAGCCGGTCCCGGCGTATCCGATCGTCGGCGCCTTTACCGCGGTGATGCGATCACAGGACCCGCGCTTCTCGGCCTTCGGGCCCACGCCCCTCGACTTCGGCGGGGTCGTGCCGATGGCGGAGGCGCGCGGTGTGGCGTCGAGCGATGCGACCGTGTCGAGTGACACTGTGCCGGCGACCGACGTCCCCCCGGCCGAGCCCGGCAAGGTGCAGGTGTGGTGGGACCCGATCACGGTCACGGGAGCGGAGCCGACCTTGGCTCAGTACTGGCAGCAGGACGGCACGCTGCTCATCCTGCCGGCGTACCGACTCACGACCGCCGATGATCGAGGCACGTGGGCCGTGATCGCGGTCGACGAGTCCGTCATCCAGTGGGTCAACCCGGCCACCCAGTAGCCCCCCACACGCCGAGTGTGCAGGCGTGCCAACGGCCTCCCCATGGGAGCCGTGCACGCCTGCACACTCGGCGTGTTGGTGGGGCCTCGGTAGGGTGCTCACGCTGCGTTCCTCGGAGCGGAGCAAGGAGGGATGGCCGAGCGGCCGAAGGCGACGGTCTTGAAAACCGTTGAGGCGTAACCCGTCTCCGTGGGTTCAAATCCCACTCCCTCCGCGCTAGTGAATGCGCTGGATGACACCGCGTCGCGTGTAGATCTCGCGTGCGGTGACGAGGACGGCGAGCACGATCACGCAGACGAGCTCGGCGACAAGTGCG
The DNA here is from genome assembly GCA_903848435.1 of uncultured Actinomycetes bacterium. Classification (GTDB taxonomy): domain Bacteria; phylum Actinomycetota; class Actinomycetes; order S36-B12; family S36-B12; genus Mxb001. The sequence continues at coordinate 1,361 of CAINGG010000022.1, forward strand.
GGTACGACGGTCGCGAGTGGGATCACCAGCAGGATGAGCGTTGCCGCGACCGGCAGCGGCCACAGAATCCGCCGTCGCATCACGAAGCGAATGACTGCCAGGGTCGCGAGGAACAGCGCGATGCCACCGGGCAGCAGCACCGCCTCGACCGGGGGCAGCGGGTGGTCAGGGTCGGCGGATGCCGACTTCAGGCCCAACGCCATCAAGATCACGCCGACGACGAGGAAGACATGCAGGTAGGTATAGACGAGCCTCGACGCCGTGACTCGGCGGTGGAGCGGTAGCTGCTGGAGAAAGGCTGCACCCTGGTGCGCCACCACGTCGAAGTACTGCCACCACAGTGAGGCGACGATGAGTACGCCGAGAACGATTGCGCCCACGACGGGCCATCCGAAGGGGTCATCGGCCGCTCCGAGGCCGATCGAGATGAGCGACTCGCCGAGCACAATCAGCATGAGAAGCGAGAAGCGTTCATCCGCATGCTCCGGTGAGAACTGCCAATCCGAATCGCGTGTCGCGAAGGGTGCCGCGTAGGCGATAGCAAGTGCCACGATCACGACGATGAACGTGCCGGCACTGGGCTTGATGAGAGCGACGACGATTAGTGCCAGCGGGAGGATGGCCTGGATGGCGACCATGCGCATGATCCCGCGGCGCATTCCCGGATCGCCGGTCGTCGCAATGGCGTAGTCCGCGACGTAGAGCAGGAAGAGCGCTAGGTAGAGGACCGTTGCAGGTACGGCGAGCGACTCGGTGGCGTTCGGGATGAGCATGCCAAGCGCGATCAGTAGCGCCATGGCCCCGATGATGATCAGGCGCCGTGGGATGCCGCCCTCGCTGTAGTCCTCCGCGCGATGGGCGTTGCCGACCCAGGCGAAGGCGACCCAGGCGGTCCACAGCAGCAGGAAGAGCACAAGCCCGCGCGTGATGCCCGAGGCGGTGAGGTCGTCCTCGATCAGGTGGGTGATTTGGGAAAGGACGAAGACGAAGACAAGATCGAAGAAGAGCTCAAGCGGGGAAACCGGCGCAATATGGACAGGCTTACTCGCTGAATCCTGCCCGTCATGGTCGGCAGCCATGGCTCCCATCCTCCGGTCGACCGCGCGAATCGCTCGTATCGATTGCTACCCAAACCTTACGGGCCCCATACTGCTGGCACTGTCGTCGATGGGAGCTCTCATGCGCCGCGCCCTCATTGCCCTACTCGGCATTGCTCTCGTCCTCGCGATGGGCGGCGTCTCCCGCGGTGCCGAGCGTCCACCCAAGGCAGGTGCCAAGTGCCCCAAGGCCGGCATCGTCGTCACCTACAACGGCACCACCTTCACGTGCGTGAAGAAGGGCAAGAAGCTCATCTGGGTGGTGTCCGGGACAGGTGGTGGTGGTGGCGGCGGAGGAGGTGGACTGGTTGATCAGCCGGTGCCTGCCGACGGCAAGTGGCTCGTGGAACCGGGCTACCCCGACGATATGCCGCCACGGGGGTGGAGGGGCGAGCCGTCGTGGTTCATCTCCAACTGGGACATTCCCACGGCCCAGAAGATCAGATTCGGAAGAGCACACGTCTGA
>CAINGG010000023.1 GCA_903848435.1 uncultured Actinomycetes bacterium
GCGGCGAGGTCGTCGTCGTGTCCATGGGTCCCGAGCGCGCGGGCGAGACGGTCCGCAAGCCGGTCGACCCCCGCGCCGGCGTCCATCGGCGGTCTAGGCTCCCTGATCGTGCTCCCCTCCCAGCCGCCGACCGCCGGGGCGCTGCCCCCCACGGGTGAGCGCACCGCCCCCGGCCTCCCTGACGAGGAGTACTGGTTCGCCCGCCACGAGGCCGCCTATGCCTGGATCGCCGACAGGTTCGGGCCGTCGATCCGCGGCGGGGTGGTCGCCGATGCGGGCGCCGGCGAGGGCTACGGCACATCGTGGCTGGCGAGCGCGGGCGCGCGCCTGGTCATCGCATGGGAGTACGACGAGACCGCCTGCACGCACTCTCACCATGTCTACCGCGAGGCCGCGGTGGCTCGCGCCAACCTGGATGCGCTGCCCGCTCGCGACGACAGCATCGAACTCGTCGCCAGTTGCCAGGTCATCGAGCACCTCTGGGACCTGCCGCGCTTCCTGCGCGAGTGCCGTCGAGTGCTGCGGCCCGGCGGCACGCTCGTCATCACCACCCCTAATCGGCTGACCTTCTCCCCCGGGCTGTCCCGTGGCGATAAGCCCGTCAACCCCTTCCATGTCGAGGAGTTCGACGCGCAGCAGATCGATGAGCTCCTGCGCGCGGCGGGATTCACCGATGTCGATGTCATGGGCCTTCATCACGGTGAGCGGATCGCCGAGTGGGAAGGCGACCACGGCTCCATCGTCGCGGCCCAGGTCGAGGCCGTCCTGCACGACCGTTGGTCGACTGATCTGCGTTCGTTCATACGCACCGTCGACCGGCGCGACTTCGTCGTCTCGCCCTCGACCGATGGTGCAGCCGACCTTGTCGGAATCGGCTACGCCCCGTGAACGCGCCTCCGGTCGGCACCTTCTGCCTCGTCCTGCACACTCACCTGCCGTGGGTCGCGCACCACGGTGCCTGGCCCGTCGGCGAGGAGTGGCTGCACCAGGCGTGGGCGACGTCGTACCAGCCGCTCGTCCGGGTGCTCAACACGCTGGCGGACGAAGGCCAGCGGCACCTGCTCACCCTCGGGATGACCCCGGTGCTGGCGGCACAGCTCGACGACCCATACGTCGTACGCGAGCAACACACATGGCTCGGCTACTGGCGCGTGCGTGCCGAGGGCATGGCCGGATCGCGCGAGCACTGGCGTCGCGAGGCTGGCCTGCGCGAATGCGCGGCGGCGACCCAGGCACTCGAGGACTTCGACTCCACCTGGTCGGGGGGTGCCGCGCCCGTGCTGCGACGCCTGGTGGATGACGACGTGATCGAGGTGCTGGGGGGTCCGCTCACGCATCCCTTCCTGCCGCTGCTGCCCGACCGCCTCGTCGATGCCACCCTGGCTGCCGGGCTCGACGACGCGCACCGACGCTGGGGGAATCGACCGTCGGGGCTGTGGACCCCCGAGTGCGCCTACGAGCCGGGCCTCGAGCGCGCCTACGCGGGAGCCGGCGTCGGTCACGTCGTGCTCGACGGACCGACTCTGCTCGGCGTCGAGGCATCGACGGCGGACGCGTGGTGGCTCGGCGACAGCGACGTCGCCGCAGTGGGGCGCGATCTCGAGGTGAGCTACCGCGTGTGGTCGCCACGCCGCGGGTATCCCGGCGACCCGTGGTACCGCGACTTCCATACCTTCGATCACGAATGGGGCTTTCGCGCCTCCCGCGTCACGGGGCGTTCCGTCGACCCGCACGACAAGCAGCCCTACGAGCCCGAGCGCGCGACCGCCATCATCCAGCGCGATGCCGACGACTTCGTGCGCGTCGTGCGCCAGCGACTGCTCGACCTACGGGATCAGCGCAGGGGCCGGCCGGGCCTGGTGGTCGCGGCGTACGACACCGAACTCTTCGGCCACTGGTGGCATGAGGGCCCGCAGTGGCTGGCGGCAGTCCTGCGTGCACTACCGCAGGCGGGCGTGCGCGTGACCACCCTGCGCGAGGCAGTGGCCGAGCCGGCCGGCCGCATCTATCCCGAGTCCGGATCGTGGGGACTGCACAAGGACTGGCACGTGTGGACCGGCGAGCCCGTGGCGGCCATGGCCGATCGCCAGGGATCGCTGGCAAAGGAGGCCCTGGCATCCCTCGACGCGACCCATCCGCGCACGCACCGATCGGCTCCGCACGACGCCCTCGTGCAGGAAATGCTGCTCGCGCTGTCGAGCGACTGGGCTTTCATGGTGAGCCACGACAGCGCGGCGGCGTACGCGTGGGATCGCTTCGTCGAGCACGAGGAGCATGCCCGAGGGCTCATCGCTGCCCTGGGCCGTCACGACATGGTCGCGGCCCACGAGCGGGCGACGGTCGTGCAGCACATCGATAGCCCCTTCCCGGGTCTTGATGCGCGGCGCTTCCTTCGGACCGATGCACCATGACCTCTCGACGCATCCTGCACCTGTCATGGGAGTACCCGCCGCTGGTCTACGGCGGCCTTGGTCGACACGTGCACGCGCTCGCCGAGGCTCAGGCAGCCCGGGGCGATGACGTCATCGTGCTGACACAGGCGGCGCCCGAAGCACCCGACGAGGAGCGAGCGAACGGTGTGCGGATCGTGCGCGTCCCGCACGATCCGCCCTCGGTGCCCTTCGATACCGCCCATCTGCTCGCGTGGGTGATGGGCATGGAGAGCGCGATTGCCCGACGCGGGCTTGCGATCATCGACGAACGCGCACCCCAGGTCGTGCACGCTCACGATTGGATGATGGCCCACGCTGCCGCCACCCTGACCTCGGCGGCGCGGGGCGAGGCGGCCCTCGTCGCCACCCTCCATGCCACCGAGGCGGGGCGCCACCAGGGCTGGCTGCCCACCGACCTGTCGGACTCGATCCACTCGGTCGAGCACTGGCTCGCTCACCGAGCCCAGCGCGTGATCGCCTGCTCTCGGCACATGCGCGACGAGATCTCGCGACTGTTCCATCTCGCGCCCGAGCGCATTGAGGTCGTGACCAACGGCATCGACCTTCGTCGCTGGCGCGCGTCAGCAGCCGACATCGCTCGCGTCCGCGACCGCTACGCGACAACGGGGCCGCTCATCCTCTTTTGCGGTCGACTCGAGTGGGAAAAGGGCGGCCACACGCTCATCGACGCCCTGCCGCGGTTGCGGCGCAGGCTTCCCGGCCTGCGCGTCGTCATCGCCGGACGTGGCGGCGCTGGTGACGACCTTGAGCGCCAGGCGCGCGAGCGGCGCGTGTCATCGCTCATCACCTTCACCGGCTGGATCCCGGAGCGCGAGCTGCACGGGCTCATGGCCGCGGCCGACGCCCTCGTCATCCCGAGCATCTACGAGCCGTTCGGCCTCGTCGCGCTGGAGGGGGCCGCGCTGTCAGCTCCCCTGGTCGTCGCGCGCACCGGCGGCCTGGCGGAGTTCGTCATCGATGGCCGGACCGGCCGCACGTTCGCACCCGGTGATCCCCAGGATCTGGCGCGAGCGGTCACCGAAGCGGTGCGCGAGTCCGACGAGTCACGCGAGCTTGCTCGGGCCGCGCGTTCGCGATTGCGCGAGTCCTACCGCTGGGAGGTGCTGGCCGCGCAGACCGACGAGGTCTACGCCCGCGCCTCCCACGAGCCACGGCGCACGCACACCGAGGATCCGATCATCCCGCCGCGCGGGGTCAACCTGCTGCGCGACTCTGGCTAGCCGGACTGCTCGACGAGTCAGCGTGTCGATAAGCGGCAACAGCTGTCTTGCGCGCAATGTCGGCCACCGCGACTCGGGTCGCCTCCATGGCGGCATGAGCCTCGCGCCGGTCCTTGAGCACCCGCGCGGGGATACCGCCGGCGATGGAGTACGCCGGGATCTCACCCTTGACCACCGCGTGCGCCGCGATCACGCTGCTGCGCCCGATGACCGATCCGCGCAGCACAGACGCCTTGGCACCGATCCAGACGTCGGGGCCGATGCGCACCGGTGACTTGACCAGCCCCTGATCCTTGATGGGGCGGTGGATGTCATCGGTGACATGGTCAAAGTCGCAGATGTAGACCCAGTCCGCGACGATGGTGGTCTCGCCGAATTCGACGTCGAGATAGCAGTTGACCGTGTTGTCGCGGCCAAAGACGCACTTGTCGCCCACGCGCATCGTCCCCTCGTGGCAGCGCAGACGGTTTTCGTCGCCGATGTGGATCCAGCGCCCCAGGATCAAGCGCCCGTAGCCGGGGCGGGCGTAGACCTCGACACGCTTGCCCAGGAAGACAAAGCCTTCGGTGATGATGTGCGGATGGCGCAGGCGGAAGATGAGGAATCGCCAGTAGCGCACGAGATACCAGGGCGACCACGCGCGGTTGCGCCACACCCAGCGCAGCGAAGCCCACGTCAAGAACCTCGCCTGGCGAGGGTCACGGCGCGCACTCACGGTCGTACCCCCGTGACGCAGACGTTGTAGAAGAACTCGTCGGGAACCACGCGCGAGAGCACGTGCGTATCAAGGGCGGACAGGCGCTGCCACGAGTGGAAGGCGAACAGGGCCCAGCCCCAGCCCAGCGAGCCAGGACGCACCGCCGCCTCCACCGTGCGCACCGGCCAGCCGAGCCAGGAGGCCGTGAGCTCCTCGGTGACCGTGTCGACGTCGATCGCGCCAGCGCGAATCGCCGTGCGGGCCAGGGCATCGGGGTCGAAGGTGTGCAGGTCGACGACGGCCTCCAGCCGCGCAGCCTCGGATGAGGCGGCGATTTCCTCGACCGGGCGGCCGAAGCGCCGGCGCAGGACGGGCAGGCGGATCGCGCGCGTCGTGGTCCACCAGGTGAGGCGCGAGAGTTGGCGCGCGACGATGTCACCGCGCTGGGTGGGCTCGCCGCAGAA
>CAINGG010000024.1 GCA_903848435.1 uncultured Actinomycetes bacterium
AGCCGGCGGACGAGGAGGGCAGCGATGAGTGAGTCGACCGAGGAGGTCGAGACCGCCGCGGTCGAGGCGAGCGATGACCTCGGGGCACCGAGTCTGGGAGCGGCGCTGGAGGCGCTGCTCATCGTCGCGGTGGAGCCGATGTCCACGTTGCTGCTCGCGCAGGCGACCGGGCGTCCGACCGATGAGGTCGAGGCGGCGCTGCACGACCTGGCCGCTGATTACGACCGCACCGAGCGCGGCTTCGCCCTGCGCGAGGTTGCCGGTGGGTGGCGCTACTACACCCGCGACTCGTGCTCGGGTGTCGTCGAGCGCTGGGTTCTCGACGGCCAGCAGGCACGGCTGACGCAGGCATCCTTGGAGACACTTGCCGTCATCGCCTATCGCCAGCCTGTGTCTCGGGCACGCATCAGCGCGGTGCGCGGGGTCAATGTCGACGGCGTCCTGCGCACCCTGCAGTCGCGCGGGCTGATCGAGGAAGCCGGCATCGACCAGTCGTCGCAGGCGATCTTGTATCGGACCACCGCGTATTTCCTGGAGCGGCTCGGCATCGCCTCGCTTGAGGACCTGCCGGATCTGGCCGAGCACCTGCCCGACCTGGCCGAGCTCGACGCGGTGATCGACTCGGTCGCCGCGGGGGAGTAGTGGCTGACACTGAGGCATCCGACGGCCTCATCCGACTGCAGAAGGTCCTGGCACAGGCAGGGCTGGGCAGCCGCCGTGCCTGCGAGGAGCTCATCGAGCAAGGACGCGTCGAGGTCGACGGTCACCGGGTGCGCGAACAGGGCCTGCGCGTCGATCCCCGCACGAGTGTCATCCGCGTCGATGGCGAGCGAGTCCCCACGGCTCCCGACCTGCTCGTGCTGGCGCTCAACAAGCCGCGCGGCGTACTCTCGACGATGTCCGACGAGCGTGGTCGGCCCTGCGTCGGCGACATCGTTGCCGACCGCACCGAACGCCTCTTCCACGTCGGCAGACTCGACGCCGACACCGAGGGCCTTCTGCTTCTGACCAATGACGGCGAGCTCGCCCAGCGGCTGGCGCACCCCAGCCACGGCGTTCTCAAGACTTACGTCGCCACGGTGCCCGGCCCCGTGGCGCGTGACGTGGGCCGGCGCTTGCGTGAGGGCGTCGAGCTCGATGACGGGACCGTGCGCGTCGACTCCTTCTCCGTCGTCCAGGCGCTGCCCGGGCGCGCCCTGGTCGAACTGTCCTTGCACGAGGGCCGCAAGCACGTGGTGCGGCGCCTCCTCGAGGCCGTCGGTCACCCGGTGGAGTCCCTCGTCCGCACCCAGGTGGGACCCATCCGGCTCGGCCAGCAGCGCCCCGGGCGTCTGCGTGCCATTACCGGGCCCGAGCTCCGTGCCCTCTACACGTCGGTCGGCCTGTAGGCCTCGCTAGGGTTCAACCATGCCGTTGCGTGGGATCCGAGGTGCGACGCTGCTGTCGGCCGATGACGCCGACGAGATGCGCGATGCGGTGACCGAGTTGCTCAGCGAGATGATGCGAGCCAACGACGTCGACCAGGAGCAGATCGTGAGCATCATCCTGACCGGCACCCCCGATATCCACTCCGCTTTCCCCGCTGCTGCCGCCCGCGGACTGGGGCTCACCGACGTTCCCCTGCTGTGCGCTCAGGAGCTCGACATCACAGGGGCGGTAGAACACGCCGTCCGGGTGCTCATGCATGCCGAACTGCCCCTGGCGCGAGGCGATGTCCAGCACGTCTACCTGCGCGGTGCCGAGGTCCTGCGTCAGGACCTGCAGCGGTGAGCGTTCCCGTCGCCGGGCCTGTGCTCGTCGTAGGGAGCGGGCTGCTCGGGGCGTCGATCGGCCTGGCCCTGCGACGTGCTGGTGTCGACGTTCAGCTCCAGGACGCCGATCCCACCGTCCTAGCCGCTGCGGTCGAGCGTGGCGCCGGCACCGTGCGCGAGAACGGCATGCCGGAGCCGCGCCTGGTCGTTGTCGCCGTACCTCCAGATGCGGCGGGTCCTGTCATGGCCGATGCATGCCGGTTCGCTGACGCCACCATCACCGACGTGACATCGGTGAAGGCCTTGCCGCTCGCTACTGCGTTGGCTCATGGCGGCGACGCGCGGCGGTTGGTTGGCGGCCACCCATTGGCCGGACGTGAGATCTCGGGGCCGGCTGCGGCACGGCTAGACCTGTTCGACGACCGCGCCTGGGTCGTGTGCCCGACGGAGCAGTCCGATCCACAACGGGTCCAGGACGTCATCGACCTCGTGGTGACCTGCGGCGGCGTGCCGCTGCGCATGGACCCGGACGATCACGATCGCGCGGTCGCCCTCACCTCCCACACTCCCCAGATACTCTCGTCGTTGATCGCCGCGCGACTTCTCGATGCTGATCCGGAGGCGGTGACGGTGTCCGGCCAGGCCCTGAAGGACATGACGAGGGTGGCGCAGTCCGACCCCGCGCTCTGGCAGGCGATCTTGCGGGCGAATGCCGCGTCCGTCGCCGATGTGCTCGCGGCCATTGCCTCCGATCTCGACGCGGTCGTCACGGATTTGCGCGGGGGCGTGGGCGTGGCGACGCATGACGTTCTCAGTCGAGGGGTGGCCGGCCGCCAGCGAGTGCCGGGCAAGCACGGCACGGCCGCGGACGCTTACGACGTCGTCACCGTGCAGGTCGCCGACCGCCCGGGCGAGTTGGCAAGCCTGTTCGTCGCCGCCGGCGACCTCGACGTCAACCTTGAGGATGTGCGCATCGATCACGTGCTCGGTAAGCCCTCGGGCCTGATCGAGTTGTCCGTCCGGCCGGAGGTCTCCGGTCGACTCGCCAGTGGCCTGCGCGAGCGCGGCTTCGACGTACGCGCCTGATGCCGAGGTCATTGCCGTGTCGCTGATCATCGCCGTCGATGGGCCCTCCGGGTCGGGCAAGTCGAGCACGTCACGGCAGGTGGCGATCCGATTAGGCGCCCGCTACGTCGACACGGGTGCGATGTACAGGGCCATGACCTGGTGGATGCTGCGCGAGGGGATCGACCCGGATGACCCGTCGGCTGTCGCAGCGCGCTGCGGCGAGCCGGCTATCGAGTTGCGCGACGATCCGCGTGATCCGCACGTGAGCGTCGACGGCATCGATGTGTCCGCCGAGATCCGAGGCGCCGAAGTCGGCGCGGCCGTGAGTCGCGTGAGCGCGGTCCCGGAGGTCCGATCTCGACTGGTCGCCATCCAGCGCGCCCTGGTCGCCGGCGCCAGGGAGCGCGACGAGGGTGTCGTGGTCGAGGGCCGGGATATCGGGACGGTCGTCCTGCCGGATGCCGACCTGAAGGTCTTCCTCACGGCCGATGCTGCGGCGCGAGCCGAGCGGCGCGCACGCGAGCAGGCCGGCGACGGACCTGTCGACGGCGATGCCGTGCGGGCGACCGAGGAACACCTGCTCTCGCGCGACGCCATCGACTCGACGCGAGCGGTGTCCCCGCTTGCCGCGGCTGATGATGCCGTGCACATCGACGGCACTTACCTGAGTCTCGACGAGGTCGTCGACGAGATCGTGTCTCGGTTGCCGGATCGCACCTGATGAGGGTCTCTGCGTTCGCGACGACCCGCAATCTGCTCGGCCCGCTCGTGCGTACGGCATACCGCATCTACGTCTCCGGAGCGCACCACGTGCCATCGCATGGCGGCCTCCTCCTCATCGCCAACCACCCGGGCATCGCGGACGCGACGCTCCTGGGCGCCGCAGCGCCGCGGCCGGTCCGCGTGGTCTCCGAGGCGGGTGCGCTGGCAGGTGCGTGGAGCCTGCTGTCCGCTGCGACGGGGCGCATCGTCGTCTCCAGCGACGAGGACGAGCCCGCTGCCCTTCGCCAGGCCGTCGCCGCCATCGACGCTGGCGAGGCCGTGGGCATGTTCCCGGAGGGGCGGCTGCCGTCGGTCGACGATCCCGGACGCGCGGCAATCCTCGGACCGGCATACGTGCAGGTGCGCACGGGCGCGACGGTGGTGCCTGTGGCGCTGCTGGGCTCTCACGGCCGTCGGCCCACCGACCCGCCGGCACCCAGGTCCACCGTCGATGTCGTCTTCGGCGAAGCGTTCCGACTGCCGGCGCCCACCGACCCGCTGTCACGCGCCGCGATTGTCGACGTCGCCGAGACGATGCGCCAGCGTCTGGCTGACCATGTCACGACCGCGCGTGCGCGCACGGGGCGGGTCGCCGTCGATGACCCATCGGCGCCGCGCAAGGATGGAGCCCCATGAGCATCGACGATCCAGGCGACGATCAGATCGTCGACGACGCCGCGGACGCACCGTGGGTGGACGACTCTGATTCCGACGATGTCACCGCCCTTGCGGCAGCGGCGCGCGCAGCCGCCATCGCGGAGTTCGGCGACCTCGAGGAATTCGACGAGGACGGCCCGCAGGACCGGCTGCTGCCCGTGGTGGCGGTCGTCGGGCGCCCCAATGTCGGCAAGTCCACGCTCGTCAACCGCATCCTGGGACGACGCGAGGCCGTGGTGGAGGACGTGCCCGGTGTCACGCGCGACCGGGTGACCTACGAGGCCGAGTGGAATGGCCGGGACTTCGTACTGATGGACACGGGCGGCTGGCAGAAGGACGCCCGGGGCATGGCCGGCCTGATCGCCGCACAGGCGGAGCGGGCGATCAACGAGGCCGACATCGTGATCTTCGTCGTCGACGCGACCGTGGGCGCGCTCGACGAGGACGAGGCGGTCGTGCGCGTGCTGCGCAAGTCGGGTGTGCCGGTGGTCCTCGTGGCCAACAAGGTCGACGACGCCCGCAGCGAGGCGGACGCCGCAGCGCTGTGGTCGATGGGCCTGGGCGAGCCGCAATACGTATCTGCTTTGCACGGCCGGGGGAGCGGTGACCTCCTCGACCGAGTGGTCGAGCTCCTGCCCGAGGAGGGCCAGGGCCGCATGCGGGGTGGCGGGCCGCGTCGCGTGGCGCTCTTGGGCAAGCCCAACGTCGGCAAGTCCTCCCTGCTCAACAAGTTGGCCGGCGAGGCGCGCGTCGTCGTCGACTCCGTCGCCGGCACGACGGTCGATCCCGTCGACGAGCTGATCGTGCTGGGGGATCGCGAGTGGTGGTTCGTCGACACCGCGGGCATTCGCCGGAGGGTGAAGGAGGCCAGCGGCCACGAGTACTACGCGAGCCTGCGCACCCACGCGGCCCTGGAGCGCTCCGAGGTCGCCCTGGTGCTCATCGATGCTTCCGAGCCGCTGAGCGAGCAGGACCTGCGACTGCTGTCACTGGTCATCGAGGCGGGGCGCGCCCTGGTGATCGCGTACAACAAGTGGGACCTCGTCGACGAGGACCGCCAGCGCTACCTCGAGAAGGAGATCGATCGCGAGCTCGTGCAGGTGCGCTGGGCCCCCCGAGTCAACGTCTCCGCCCTGACCGGCCGGCACATGCAGAAGCTGGTGCCCGCGCTCGACGAGGCGCTGGAGGGATGGGAGACGAGGATTCCCACGTCTCGGCTGAACTCCTTCCTGTCCGAGCTCGTGGCAGCGCATCCCCACCCTGTGCGCGGGGGCAAGCAACCGCGCATTCTCTTTGGCACGCAGGCGAGCTCTCGGCCACCGACGTTCATCCTCTTCACGACCGGATTCCTGGAGGCGGGCTATCGGCGCTTCGTCGAGCGTCGACTGCGCGAGGAGTTCGGCTTCGCGGGCACCCCGATCCGCATCAACCTGCGGATCCGCGAGAAGCGCCGCCGCGGCTGACCCCTCCACGTCGTTGAGTGGCGGGGTGTGCCGCCCTCGCACGGCGTGTCGCACCGCACAACCCGCCACTCAACGGCAAGGGTCGGGTGCGTTGGGGGTGCGGCCGGTCGGTAGGCTTTCGTGGTTCCCGCAAGCCAGGATGCCTGGGACTGCGGGGCGGCGGGCTGTAGCGCAGCTTGGTAGCGCACTTGACTGGGGGTCAAGGGGTCGCAGGTTCAAATCCTGTCAGCCCGACAC
>CAINGG010000025.1 GCA_903848435.1 uncultured Actinomycetes bacterium
GCCCGCATCATCACCAATCCGGCCTTCAACGGCAACAAGGTGATCGCGGCGATCCTGTTTGAGATGACGATGGACCGCGATATCGAGGGCCAGCCGACGCCGTCCTACCTGTGGGACGTCAAGCGCGTCGTGCCGATCGTCAAGGTCGACCTCGGCCTGGCCGATGAGGTCGATGGCGCCCAGGTCATGAAGCCGATGCCGCACCTGGATGACCTGTGCAAGCGGGCCGTCAGCAAGGGCGTCTTCGGCACCAAGATGCGCTCCAACATCAACGCTGCGAACCCCGCAGGGATTAAGGCCGTCGTGGACCAGCAGTTCGATGTCGCCCTGCAGATCCTCGGCCACGGTCTCGTGCCCATCATCGAGCCCGAGGTCAACATCAAGAGTGCCGATAAGGCCCAGAGCGAGGCGCTCCTGAGGGACGCCCTGCTCGCTGGTCTCGACCGCATCCCGGACGGCCAGCAGGTGATGTTCAAGTTGTCGCTGCCCAGCGAGAACGATTTCTACAAGGTGCTCATCGAGCAGCCCAAGGTGCTGCGGGTCGTGGCACTCTCCGGCGGATACTCGCGTGACAACGCCTGCGACATGCTGTCGGCCAATCACGGCATGATTGCCAGCTTCTCTCGCGCCCTCTCCGAGGGCTTGACCGCCCAGCAGAGCGACGCGGAGTTCACCGCGACGCTGCAGGCTGCGATCGACGAGATCTACGCCGCATCGATCACCTAGGCCGGGGCCGCGTCGCGCGCGTCACGAGCACGGGGGAGGATGCGGGTGTGAGCGTGCACGAGAACCTGCTGGGCGGACCACCGCCGACCTTTCTGCCCGATGATCCCGATCCGCGCGTCGACCTCGAGCGCGGTGCCGATCCTGCCGAGGTGGCCGCTCGCTATCCGCAGTCCAGCCTCGCCTGGGCGGTACTCGCCGACCAAGCCTGGGCCGAGCAGCGAGTCATCGAGTCCTACGCGTTCGCACGTGTCGGCTACCACCGGGGGCTTGACGCTCTCCGGCGCAATGGCTGGAAGGGCCACGGTCCCGTGCCGTGGAGCCACGATGCCAATCGCGGATTCCTGCGCTGCCTCTACGCGTTGCAGCGCGCGGCCGCGGCGATCGGCGAGGCCGACGAGGCCGAGCGTTGCGCCACCTTTCTCGACGACTGCGATCCCGCGGCAGCCGAGGCACTGAGTCGCTGACATGGCCGATGTCGCGGTCGTCGGGGGAGGCATCAGCGGCATCGCCTGCGCCCGGGCACTGGCCGACGCAGGTCTGACCGTGGACGTCCTCGATCGCGGCCAGCGACTCGGCGGTCGACTGGCCGTGCAGACACTTCGAGACACAGGTACGCCATTCGACGGGCGCGTCGTCGACGTTGGCGCGGCCTACTTCACCGTGTCGGATCCGCAGTTTGCCGCCGTCGTGGATGACTGGGTCGATCGAGGCAAGGCGCGCGCATGGACCGACACGTTTCATGTGGCCGACGGCACCGGCCTGCTCGGCACCAAGCTTGGACCCATGCGCTACGCCGCTCCGCGCGGTTTGCGAAGCCTCGTCGAGGACCTTGCCGTGGCACTGCCCTCCGACCTGGTGAGCATCGCGCATCCGGTCGACGTCGAGTCCGTTGACGTGACCGCGGAGGGGGCGGTCATCGCCGGATCGACGTACCGAGCGGTCGCACTCTGCGGCCCTGATCCGCAGATGCGCGCCGTGATGAGCGGAACGACTGCTGCCGATGACGCCTTAGCGCACGCTCCCCTGTGGGAGCCGGTGCTGGCGTTGACGGCGGTCTATGACGAACGCACATGGCCAGAAGTCGATGGTGTGTTCGTCAATGACGATCCCGTCCTGTCGTTCATCGCTGATGATGGTCGCCGCCGTGGTGATGACGCGCCGGTGCTCGTGGCCCATTCAACGCCAGTGCTCGCCGCCGGTCACCTCGCCGATCCGATCACCGCGGCCCCGCTCATGCTGGGCGCACTCGACCGCATCGTGGCGCGCAGTGAGCCGGCATGGTTCAGCGTCAAGCGCTGGACCTACGCGCGGCCGGCGCAAGCGCGCGAAGAGCCGTGCTACTTCGATGGCGTCGTGGGGCTGGCCGGTGATGCCTGGGATGGCAAGCCGCGCACCGAGGCGGCATGGCTGTCGGGCACCGCACTCGGACAGCGCATCGCCGCGGGGATCAGCGCCTAGACCTCGGAAGCCAACTCAGCCAGCAGTGGGTCGAGTTGCCCCGGCTGCACGGGGCCGATGATGCGCGCGGCAAGACGACCCTGTCGGTCGATCACCACCGTGCTGGGCAGCGATCGCGGCGGCACCCCCGGGACCGTCGCCAGCAGTTCACCATCGGGATCGAAGATGCTCGGATACGGGCTCGATGCCAGGAGCCCCGCCGCTGCGATGGGATCGTCGAGCACATTGAGCCCGAGGAATGTCACTCCCTGGCCGAGGAACGCCTCATGCGCTTGCGTGAGCAGTGGCAACTCCTCGCGGCAGGGTGCGCACCACGATGCCCATGCGTTGAGTACGACGATGTCGCCGAAGTAGTCGGCAGTGCTGAGCGAGTTGCCGTCGGAGTCGACTCCGCCGACCGTCAGCGGCTCGCGCTCGTCGGCCGGGATGACCTCGGTGCCGACCCGCGTATCGCTGGCCGGCGTTGTTGCCGGGATCGTCACGACGGGAGTGGGCGCGTAGAGCCCCGTGCCCCCGCACCCGGCCAGCACGGCGGCGACCACGACCAGCGCCACGCCGCGTGCCCGCCTCATGCCACCTCCTGCGCCTGCTCCTGGCGCTCGCGTCGCGCTGTACGTCGTTCCTCGGATCGCCACCACTCGATGGCTGCCAGCATCATCCAGAACGAGTCGATCACCATTGTCAGGGCCCACATCAGGGCCCCCGCGAGCTGCTGGTCGAAGAGCGGGTCGTAGCCCAGGCGCTCGGCTGCGGCGACATAGGACGGGTAGAGCGCCAGCGGCGACAGGAAGATGATCGCACCGAGCATGGTCTCGGGAATCATCATCAGCCCGAGGGAGAGCACTCGATAGGGCGGGCGTGGTCGCCTCGCGCACATGTCCTTGCCGATGAGCGGGTAGTAGAAGAGCAGTGCGGCGATCAGGTAGAGCGGGCGCTCGACGAAGGCCATCGCATCGTGATCGCCCAGGACCCAGTCCATGACGGGGGGGATGTGGGTGCCAATGAGTACGAGTGCGAACAGCGCCCAGGTGAAGATGGGATTAACGAGAAAGAGCCCGATCCTCGATCGCAGGGCCCGGATGATGGCCGCGCGCGTCGCACCCGAGGTGGCCAGCACGAGCAGGCTGACGGGGCAGGACAGCACGATGAAGGGTGCGGCCAGCATCATCACCGTGAGGTGCTGGGCCATGTGCGCCCAGAAGTAGGAGTGCGCCAGGGTCTCGAACGGCCCGAGGTAAGCCGCCCCCAAGGGCGACAGGCCCACGACCATCGACAGGGTGGACCAGGGGGACCACGACAGGCCGCGCAAGCGGATGCGTCGTACGCCCCAGAGGTAGAGACCCATCACCAGCGAGAGGTTGGCGATGACGAAGAGGTCGAGGGTCCACACGCTTTCACCCGGAACCCAAGACTGCATGAGCCCACGATAGGCACTCGTATCTGCTCAAATGCCGGTCGAACCGGCCGGTAACCCCTACCGTGGGGGTCCACAAGAGAAATGGGGGTCGGTGAAGCGATTCTTGGTGGCCGTGATCTCCGTCCTCATTGGGGCGGGTGTGGTTGCCGGCGTTGCGGTCTTCGCCAGCACCACGAGCGGCGAGCCGCCGTTGCTGGTGGCAACGCCGACGGGCACCGTCGATACCCCCGAGGGCCCGATGAACTCCGCATCGCTGGAGTTGCAGGTCTATCCCAATAACTCCGATCAGGTGCCCGGGCCAATGGAGGGGGTCAACGCCCTCTACGCCAGTCAGGGCTGGCCCTTCTACTGGCCCTCGACGACCCTGCAGGTGCCGGCGAACTCCCTCGTCACGGTCACGATCAAGCAGTACGACAGTGGTGGCCGCGTCTTCAATCCCTTCTGGGCCAAGGTGCATGGCACCGTCGACGGCTCCATGACCGTGAATGGCAAGACGGTGACCGAGTGGGATCCCACCAAGGTGGCCCACACCTTCACGATCCACCAGTACCCCGACAGCGGGCAGCCGTACTTCTTCGTCTCCGTGCCACTGCCCGACTTGGGCGGCAATGAGGTCGGCAACGCCAATCCCTACGTCGACAACCCCAAGGAAGTCACCTTCACCTTTAAGACGGGTGCACCCGGCAGCTATGTCTGGAACTGCGAGTTCCCCTGTGGTGACCTTTACCAGGAGTTCGGCGGCCCGATGCAGCAGCGCGGGTGGATGTCCGGCACCTTGCAGGTGGTCTGATGGCCGACACCATGGCCCCGCAGACCGACGAGCCGGAGGTCCCGTCCAACCGGCCTCCGGCGATGCATCGCCTTCGCCACTGGCTGCAGCGCCGCTACGTGCGCCACATCCTGATCATCACTGTTGTCATTGGTTTCGGTCTTCTACCGCTGTGCTGGCTTCTCCTTGCGGCCATGAATCAGTCCGGGGGCCCGGCCTCGACGGTCATGGAGGACATCCAGGAGACGATCTTCGTCTTCACCCTGGTCTCCATCCCCATCACGTCCTTCGTCTTCGCCGTGCTCGTCTACAGCCTCTTCGGCTGGAAGGGCAAGAGTGGTGATGCGCCGCCCAACAATGACAACCCCGCGGTCCGCAACAACGTCACTGCCGTCATCACGTGGACGGTGTCCTCGAGCCTGCTGGCCGGTTTCCTCGTGGTCTGGGGCCTCATGGAGCTCGCTGACATCACCGCGAATTCGTATGGCTCCCAGCCGGCGAACGGCCAGGTCAGGAATGCCGATGAGCTCATCATCAACGTCACCGGTCAGCAGTGGGTGTGGACCTTCCAGTACCCGCAGTACGACAAGGTCACGACCGACGTCCTCTACCTGCCCAAGGACAGGCCGGTCCTCTTCAATGTCACTTCGGTCGATGTGCTGCACAACTTCTGGGCCGTCGAGCTGGGCGTGAAGGTCGATGCAAACCCCGGCGCCATCACGCAGACCGGTGTCACTCCCAACAAGGAGGGCATCTTCAACGTCCGCTGCGCCGAGTTGTGCGGCCTTCACCACGCCTACATGGAGACAGAGATCCGGGTGCTGCCACCCGAAGCCTTCGACTCCATCATGCGCGAGAGCGGCGGGGGGTCCACGTCATGAGCACTGCCACGATCTACAAGGTCGAGGTGCCGCAGCCCAAGCAGCATGGCAAGCCCGGCGGCATCATGCGCCATCTCAACTTCTTTACCGGCCTGATCGGCGGCGTGGTCCTCGCAGCTGTCTTCGGCTTCTTGATGAACATCCAGTTCCCCGCTGGCGCCCAAACCGCCAACTTCGCCAACGCTGCGGCTGGCCCCACCTTCTGGGCCATGATGGTCGGGTGGGTGGTCGGCTTCATGGCCGGCATGGGTGCGTTTGTCGGACCGATCCGGTGGCTGCTGGGCCGTGACCTGACGCACGACGACGCGGAGTTCATGGCGGGCAAGGGGCAGGGCAAGTTCCGCTACTGGCGCTTCACCACCGACCACAAGGTGGTCGGCATCCAATACCTCATCGTCGCCATGATCATCCTCGGCTTCGGCGGACTTCTCGCAATGCTGATCCGCACAGAACTCGGCTTCACCTGGATGGAAGTCTTCAACCCGGACTTCTACAACTCCCTGGTGGGCACCCACGGTATCGCCATGGTCATCGCGATGATCGTCATCGTCTCCGGCCCCGTGGGGAACTTCATCGTCCCGCTCATGTGCGGCGCCCGTGACATGGCCTTCCCGCGTCTCAACGCACTCAGTATCTGGTTGTTGGTCTGCGCCGTTCCTCCGCTGATCTTGTCGCTGCTCGTGGGCGGCATTCGCGACGGCTGGAGCGTCTACCAGCCACTCAATGCGCAGGCCGGTCCCGGCATGATCGGCTACCAGACCACGATCATCGTGTTCGCCGTCTCCACGGCCCTGGCAAGCGTCAACATCATGACCACCGTCCTGACCATGCGGGCTAAGGGCATGACATGGACGCGTACGCCGATCCTCATCTACGGCGCCTTCGCCGCGGCAGCAATGGGCCTCTACGCATTCCCCTTCTACATGTACTCCCAGATCCTTTCCATGACCGATCGGCTCATCAACACGTCGTTCTTCGATCCCATCGAGGGAGGCAGTGTCTGGCTCTACGAAAACCTCTTCTGGTTGCTGGGCCATCCCGAGGTCTACGTGATCCTCATTCCGAGCATGGCCGTGATGATGGAGCTGGTCCCCGTCTTCATGCGCAAGCCCCTGTTCAGTTACTACATGGCGATCGCCGGCATCGTGGGCGTCGTGGGCCTCAGCGGCCTCGTCTGGGCTCACCACATGTACATGACCGGATGGGCCCCGCAGGCCAACTACCCCTTCATGCTCTCGACCGAGATGATCTCGATCCCCGTCGGCTTCCTCGTCCTCGTGGTCATCGGCACGATGTGGCGCGGCACCTTCTGGAGCCGACTGCCGATGATGGCGGTCTTCGCCGTGATCTTCAACAAGATGATCGGCGGCGTCACGGGCGTCTACCTCTCCGATGTGCCAGCCGACCAGTACTTCCACGGCAACATGTTCGTGACGGCGCACTTCCACTACATGCTCATGGGCGCCGGCCTCTTCGGAGCGATGGGCGGCATCGCCTACTACTTCCCCAAGATGACCGGACGCTACCTCGACGAGCGCACGGGCTCCATCGGCTTCTGGACCGCCTTCGCGGGCTTCCAGATCACCTTCCTGTCGATGTTCGTCGCGGGCCTGCAGGGCCAGCCTCGCCGCGTGCTGCAGTTCGACAGCATGTTCAACATCTCCAACTGGATCTCCACGATCGGTGCCTACACGATCGGTATCGGCATGCTTATCTTCCTCGCCGCGATCATCTCGTCCTGGCGCAGCGGACAGGTCGCCCCATCCAACCCGTGGCAGGCGCAGACGCTCGATTGGCAGACCGCCACTCCGGTGCCGCTCGACAACTTCCCCGTGCTCCCCGTTGTCACCAAGCTTCCCTACGACTACGGCGTGCCTGACCCCCTTGATCCCAAGACACTCGAGAAGCAGTACGACGAGAAGGTGGGTGCGCCGACATGAGCAGCCCCGCGCTCTCGCCGACCACAGGCGAACCCGTTGCGGTCGTCGGTCGACGCAACCGCCTCGGTCTGATCTTCCTGATCGTCGCCGACTTCTCCGGCACGATGGCGCTGATCATCAGCTACACATACCTCTGGTCGCTCAACGTCAACAACGGCTGGGCACCCAATGAGCAGACCTTCGGCAACAACGACCTGCTCAAGAGTCGCTCGCCGCTGCCCTGGGCCGCCGACTGGCCCTTCTGGGCGATCCTGGCCCTGACCGTCGTGGCCACCGTCATCCTGTGGGTGGGCGTGCGATCGCTGCGCTCCGGGCACCGCGGCGTCCTTGTCGGCGCGGCCGGCATCTCCACCCTGATCATCATTGGCACGCTGGTGCTGCAGTTCTGGCAGATGGCCACGTTCCCGTTCGGCCCGGGCAACGGGTCCTACGCGTCCGCGGTCTTCCTGCTCACCGCATCCGTTTTTGCGCACCTGCTCCTCGCGGCGTTCCTGGTCCTGGCGATCACCAACCGCACGCGTGCCGGGCTCATATCGTCCGCCAACCCCTTCCAGGCCAAGCTCGTCGGCTACTGGATGATCTGGGTGTGCGCGAGCATCCTGCTGGGCTGCCTGTGCACCACCTTCCTCAAGGCCAGCCCCAACACCACGCCGGCCAACTTCGGAAACTTCTCGCTCTTCAACCCCGACGCGCCAACACCGACGCCCAGCCCGTCGGCATCACCCTCGACCTCTCCGTCGCCGTGAGCGCGACCCCGACCGCGCTCCGAGGCGGCCGGGTCGCCGCGGGACTCCTGGTCGGCGTGCCGCTTCTCCTGCTCATCCTGGCGACGCTTGGCGCCCTCGCGGAAGAGACAGTCGAGGGACTGCCGGTCGTGCCGTGGCAGACGCTGTGGGCACTGCCGCTGGATCGGTGGATTCGCGATATCGCAGCGGCGATGACGCTCGGCTTCATCGTCGTCGGGGGGCTCCTTCTCCCGCGCCGCGATCCGCGACTACTCAAGGCAGCCTCGCTGTCGGCGATCGTGTGGCTGGCCGCACTCGCCGCGCAGGTGGTCTTGACGGTGTCTGAGTTGCTAGGCCGCCCGTGGGCCGACTCGATCGATCCGGTCGTCGTCCAGTCGCTCATCACGCAGACGCAGCTCGGACAGTTGCTTGTCGCGCAGATCGTGCTGGTCGGATTGATCTGCGTCCTCGGCTGGGCGGTGCTCAACCGGGTGACCGGCTACATCGTGCTCGGCCTGGCCATCGGTGCCGCGGTGCTGCCTGCGCTGACCGGGCACTCCGGGTTGCACGCAGGCCACACGGCGGCCTCGATCTCGCTTTCCATTCACCTCGTGTCCGTCGGCGTCTGGGTGGGCGGCCTCGTCGCCGTCTGCGC
>CAINGG010000026.1 GCA_903848435.1 uncultured Actinomycetes bacterium
GAGCGCAACCGCCTCAACCTTGCGCTCACCCTCAAGATGGGCGGCAACCTGCTGCTGCTCGACGAGCCGACCAACGACCTCGACGTCGAGACCCTCAGCTCGCTCGAGAATGCCCTCCTCGAATTCCCCGGCTGCGCCGTGATCACCTCTCACGACCGGTGGTTCCTCGATCGCATCGCCACGCACATCCTGGCCTACGAGGGTGACTCGCAGTGGTTCTGGTTTGAGGGCAACTTCGAGTCCTACGAGAAGAACAAGGTCGATCGACTCGGAGCGGAGGCTGCGCGGCCCCATCGCGCGACCTATCGCAAGCTCACTCGCGACTGATGGCTCGCGTCCGTTTCAGCGTCCCTCAGCGCTTCTCCGATCTCGACCTCCTCGGCCACGTCAACAACGTGGCGTTCCTCGTCTACGTCCAAGAGGCCCGTCTCAAGTTGCTGTCACGCCTGCTGGGCGACAGGCTGTTCCGCATGAACCACGTGGTCGTGCGCAACGAGATCGACTACCTGCGCGAGTTGAGCCTGGGGCTCGAGCCGTTGGCTATCGATGCCTGGATCGACCGGATCGGCGCGTCGTCCTACACGATTGCCTGCGAGATCCTTGATCCAGCCGGCGAGGTAGCCGCGCGCGCCAAGACCGTCCTCGTGCGCTTGGGCGAGTCGGGTTCGGCCGAGCCACTGTCCGCGGAGGAGCGCGACCTGCTGGCCCAGGGGCTCGAGGTGAGTGCGTGAGCGAGCACCACGCGGCGACCACGCTCGCACTGCCGGCGCATGAGACGAAGTTGCTGGCTGCGCACCTGGATCGCCTGACGGCCTGGGACGCGCGTACGCCCGTCCGGCTCGTCGCGCGGGCCCGCGCCCTCGGCGTCTACAGCGCGCCGCCGATGGAGGTGATCGCCTTCGTCGCCCTGCCGCTCGCCGAGCCGGTCGAGGGCGAGCTCGACTCGACGACGACCGCCAGCGACCTGCGGGCCAACCTCGGTGATGATGGGCAAGTTGCCGTCCCGCCCATCGTCCTCGGTGACGCAATGCTCGCGGTTCTCCCGCCCTCCGACAGCTGGCAACTGCCCATTCCCGGAGTGTCCGGCGACATCGTTCCGCTGGTGGACACCGCCGTGGCGGAGTTTCGCCGCCGTGCGGCCGGGGTCGCCGACTCGTCTCCGGGGAGCGCGGAGTTGCAGCGCCTCGCCCAGGAGATCTGGGACCGCCCCGGCTTCGGCGGCCTGCCGATGCGCGCCCTGCACGCAGCCCGACGGCTCGGCTTCCTCTCCGACGATGCCTCGCGCGTATCCGCGAGCACGTGCACCGGCTGGAAGCGACTGACGACTGTGCGCGGCCAGGTTTTCGTGCGCACCATTCCGCCGGTCAGCCGGCCCAGCCTCACCGTGGTGAGGTAGCGGCTACTCGAAGCCCGTGTTGACCATCGCGAAGGCGGATTGCGAGAGGTACTTCCACAACTCCGCGTCGTCCTCCGGCGGCAGCTGGCGAGCGTCGAGGGCCGTGCGCATGCAGTCCAGCCAGTGCTGCATGGCGTCGAAGTCGATCGCGTAGGGGGCATGCCGCCTACGCAGGCGGGGGTGGCCCCGCTCATCCGAGTACGTCGTGGGCCCGCCCCAATACTGCTCGAGGAACAGCCGCAGCCGCTCCTCGGCCGGCCCGAGGTCCTGCTCCGGGTACATCGGCCGCAGCACGGGGTCGGCCGCCACCCCGACGTAGAAGTCCCGCACGAGGGCGGTGAAGAAGTCGTGGCCCCCGAAGCGCTCGTAGGGGGTGACCTGCTCGGGGGTGTCCACGAGGCCATTCTGCCTGTCAGACCCCCGGCCTAGCGTCGGCGCATGACCGGACGCCTGCCTTCCCTGCCCGTGACCGCCGACGAACGCCGTTCCCTGGCGCGGATCCGCCGCGAGATCGATCGACGCGGCTGGGCGACCGCCGAGGGCTGCGTCATCCTCGACGAGGAGCACGTCGCCACCGACTACTCCGTCGGGTTCACCCGTCACCATGGCCATCCCGAGGTCATCGTGGTGGGAATGTCCTTCGCCGAGGGCCGCCGCCTGCTGTCGCGCCTGGCCCATGAGGTGGCCACCGGCACCCGCTTCGAGCCGTGCCTGGTGCAGATCGACGGCAGGGGCTATGGCCTCCTCGACGTCGAAGACCCACAGCACCTGTGGCTCGCACACCTGCTCTATGCGCGCGAGGGCCTGCCGGTGCGCGCGCTTCAACTCGTGCCCGAGGACGCCGAGGGGCTGCTGCCGTGGGAAGGGGGCAGCGGCGCCGAGCGTCTCCTCGGGCCCTGGACGTTCTAATTTTGCATTGCATTATTCGGCGGAGGCTGGGAGGATGCACTGAGCAAGGACGTTCGACCGATCGTCTTTTGGCGTTCGGCAAGGAAGCACCGCATCGGGCGAGCTCGTGCCCGTGAGGTGATGAGCAGCGCAGAGCCTGAGCGCGTACGAAGGAGCGGTGGTCGTGATCCGCTGCTGTGCTGGGTTGGCCTGGATGGCCGCGGACTCCTGATGGAGGTCATCGCCTTGGATCTGCCGGAAGCCGTTGTGGTCATCCACGTCATGCCGGTCTATCGCACGAGGAGGCGCACGTATGCCCAAGAGGAATGACGTCGTTGGGCCAGAGTCAGACCTTCGAGATAGCCGGGGTCGCCGGGTTGACGACGCGTATGTGGCTGCGGCTCTGCGCGACGCCCGTCGGGCCGGCCGACCTTCACTCTCCGGTTCTCAAGCCACGTCTCCCCAGATCGTTGTCCGTGTTACGCCTCGGCTCAAGGCAGATGCAGCGCGACTGGCGGCTAAACGAGGTGTTTCGCTTTCCGAGTTGACGCGGCAGGCGCTCGAGGGCCTCGTCAAGCGGGCGGGCTAGGCCGGAGTTGGAATGGCGTCGCCGACGCCATCGATGACCGTGCGGAAGTCCACAGTGGCGTCGATGCCGCACAGCAGGGCGATCGTCCCCATCACGGCACGGTGCTCGAGCAGGTAGTCCGGGGGGAATCGAAGGCGGCTGGCGCCCTGCAACGCCTGCACCGGGTCCTGGAATTGCTGCGACCGAGACTGCAGCCACTCCTTGCTGAACGTGAACTCCTCGCGCGTGTAGGGGCGATCGTCGGGGTCGAGCATCTCCATGAGTTGCTCGGTCGTCGTCGTGTCGCTCACGAGCCCAGCATCGCGCCACGCCTGCAGCACCGCGTCGTAGTCCCCGCGGGTGCTGAGGATGAGCGTCTGCGCGAAGAGATGGGTGAAGAGGCCCGAGTCGTCCGCGACGCTGCCGAAGTCGAGCACGGCGAGCCGGTCATCCTCGAGGAGTCGGAAGTTGCCGGGATGCGGATCGGCGTGGGTCGCGCCGACAAGGCGCGGCGACCACATGCAGAAACGGGCGAGCTGGCGACCCGCCGCGTTGCGGCGCGATGCGTGCTCATTGGCCAGTGC
>CAINGG010000027.1 GCA_903848435.1 uncultured Actinomycetes bacterium
CCTCGGCCTGCGCAACGAGCGAGGCGGCGTAGTTGCCGGCGCACTTGGTCTCGCCCGTGCCTCCGGGAGCCGCCCGCACGTAGTCGTCGGACAGCCAGACCGTGACGGGCTTGATGCCCTTGGCGAAGTAGGCGCCAGCAGGCGAGGCGATGAGCAGGAACTGGTAGGTGTTGGACGGCCGCACGCCTAGGCCGATCTCGGTGCCCAGCATGAAGGGGCGCAGGTAGAGCGACGTCTCGCCGCCACTGGGCACCCAGTCGCGATCGGCACTGACGAGCGCCGCGATCGCGCCGATGAAGAGCTCCTCAGGAACCTCGGCCATGGCCAGGCGTCGCGCAGAGTTGTTGAAACGGGTGCTGTTCTTCAGTGGCCGGTAGAGCCAAATCGAGTCGTCGGCGTGGCGGTAGGCCTTCATGCCCTCGAAGATCGCCTGTCCGTAGTGCAGGAAGTTCGTGGCCGGATCGAAGGTGAGCGGCTGGTAGGCGATGAGCTCGGCGTCGTGCCAGCCCTTGTCCTCCGTCCACGTCGCCCGGACCATGTTGTCGGTGTAGTACTTGCCGAACCCGGGGTCGGCGAGGATCTCAGCGCGACGCTCCGCAGATGCCGGGTTGGCATTGGGGTTGCTGACGATCGGCCATAGGTGCGTGTCGGCGAGCGAGGGCGAAGTCGTCATACCGGGAGGGTACTCAGCGGGGCCCGACAGGGGCGGCGGAGCCGCCCCTGTCGGGCTAGGCCGCGCCCGCGGCGAGGGCGTCGCCGATCTGGCTGGTCGAGCGCACGGCCGATCCGCGCGAGGCGAGGTCGGCCTCGACCGCAGCCTCGACCTGGGCCGCCTTGGCCTCCTCGCCGACGAAGTCCAGCAGCAGCGCCAGGCTCATGACCGTGGCCGTCGGGTCGGCCTTGCCCTGGCCGGCGATGTCGGGGGCCGACCCGTGCACCGGCTCGAACATGCTGGGGTTGCTGCGACTCGGGTCGAGGTTGCCGCTGGCGGCCAGGCCGATACCCCCGCAGATGGCAGCCCCGATATCAGTGAGGATGTCGCCGAAGAGGTTGTCGGTGACCACGACATCGAAGCGCTCCGGCTGGGTGATGAAGAACATCGCCGCCGCATCGACGTGCTGGTAGTCGGTCTTCACATCGGGGTACTCCGCTGCGACGCGATCGAACGTGCGCTTCCACAGGCTGCCGGCGTTGGTGAGCACATTGGTCTTATGCACCAGCGTGACGTGCTTACGGCGCTTCATCGCGCGATTGAACGCCTCACGGATGATGCGCTCGGCTCCGTAGGCCGTGTTGATGCTCTCCTCCGTCGCAACCTCCTGGGGAGTGCCGCGACGCAGCACGCCACCGGCGCCGACATATGGGCCCTCAGTGCCCTCGCGGTAGACGACGAAGTCGATCTCCTTCGGCCCCTTGCCGAGCAGGGGCGAGGTGACACCCGGGTAGAGCTTCACGGGCCGGTAGTTGACGTGATGGTCGAGGTTGAAGCGCAGCGGCAGCAGCACCCCGCGTTCGAGGACGCCCGGCGGCACGCTCGGGTCGCCGATAGCGCCGAGCAGGATCGCGTCGTAGCCGCGCAGCTCCTCGAGCACCGAGTCGGGCAGCGTCTCTCCCGTGGCGTTGTAGCGGCGGGCGCCCAGGTCGTATTCGGTGGTGGTGACGACCATGTCGCCCTTGACGGCGTCGAGCACCTTCAGGGCTTCAGCGACGACCTCGGTGCCGATGCCGTCGCCGGGGATGAGGGCAAGGTTCAGGGTCTGCGGCATGCGGGGAAGGCTAGTGGGGCGGGCAGTGCCTCAGGACGCCAGGTACCGGCGAAGCGCCTCACGCATGATCACGCTGGCCGTGGTGCCTTCGGCCTCGATACGTGACTCCAGGTCGCCAAATAGTTCGGGGTCGAGCCGCACCTGCACGACCCGGGATGGTCCGTCACCCAGCGTGGGTCGGCCGCGCCTGAACCTGCCGAGTTGATGAGGCTCATAGCCCCGCTCGGCCTCGGCAGCCCAAGCATCTAGCTGTTCGTCAGTTGGAATCCCCGGGTACTTCCAGTCGTCGTAATCGACATCGGTCTGGCGAATGCGCCTACCCGTCATGCCCTCGGCCCTCCTTCAGATACGACACGTACTTGCGTCTCATCGGCATGGCATGGATCACTCGCCCCACGTCGTCAGTGGCACGAACCGTGATGACCTCCATGAGCCTGCCAGCCGAGTCGGCTCCCAAGTGGAGCGTCACACCCGGGCGCTCGTCCATGGCCATCAGCCTCCGCACCGCGTAGACGAGCACGTGGAGGATGTCCACATCGGCCACGCCGTGCTTGCGAGCGCTCGGGAGAATTCGCACCCAGCCATGGCCCTTAATGTAGTACATAAGTCAAGGTCAGCGGACGACGCTGGCCTTGACCGCCGTACCCGTGGCGACGAGGGAGTCGTCGCCGATGGCAAGGGTGCCGCTGATGGGCGCCGACAGGGAGATGGTGAGCGTCTCGCCACTCGGCTCCTGACGAAGCGCGGTCACGCGCGAGAGGTCGCCCGAGCGGCGCGCCTGCAGGTCGATCGACAACGTGGCCGTGTGCTCCATCGTCGGGCCGCCGGGAGCGGATCGGCGTACGACGACACCGACGAGCGTGGGGCGGACGGCCAGGCTGGTGAATCCCGCCGCCATGCGCGGCATGGCCATCGCACCCGGAGCGGCGGTCACGGTGGTGACGACGCAGCCAACGAGCGTGCAGTCCTCGCGCTCGAGCAGGAACTCCAGGGGCATGGGCTTGGTGGTGCGGGCCTTGCCGTCGCCGGTCGTCGCGAGGCCGACGCTCATGCGACCGGTCCAGCCAGCGCCGGCGACGTCGACGGTCGCGGTACGGCGTATCTCGGGCTGGTCGACCGGGGTCCTGGCCAGGGCCTGCGGGGCGATGGCCGCGAGGGCCAGGGCCAGGGCGGTGAGAGGGATAAGGCGGGTCGTGCGCATGGGTCCTCCTCGGAAGATGGATGGGACCCGGACGCTAGGAAGGGAAGGCCGCGTGCCGGCCGGCCGAGCCGACGGTCGTGGAGGGCCGCGACGATCCGCCCCTGTGGATAGCCCTCATCGGGCTGCTACCCTGGGCGCGATGTCTTACGCGCGACTGCTCCTTGGCAGCCGCGACGAGGCCTAGGGGTCCCGCATAGGGGCCTGAGCCGGCCCCCTCGTCGCGGAGTCTCTTGCTGTGCCGGTCCCCACCCCCCTCGCGAGGAGACCGAGATCATGAACGAGCCCACGGACATCGCCACCCGCAATCCCCAGCAGCCATCGCCCATGGCGTGGCAGCGCTATCGACCCTTCACCCCTGTCGTGCTGGCCGACCGCACCTGGCCGGCCGCCGTCATCACCGAGGCCCCGCGCTGGTGCGCCGTCGACCTGCGCGACGGCAACCAGGCCCTCATCGACCCCATGTCGCCGGCCCGCAAGAAGCGGATGTTCGAGCTGCTCGTGCAGATGGGATTCAAGGAGATCGAGGTCGGCTTCCCGTCGGCGTCGCAGACCGACTTCGACTTCGTGCGCCAGCTCATCGAAGAAGACCTGATCCCCGACGACGTGGTCATCCAGGTGCTGACCCAGGCGCGCGAGCACCTGATCGAGCGCACCTTCGAGGCGATCCGCGGCGCCAAGCAGGCGATCGTGCACCTCTACAACTCCACGTCCACGCTGCAGCGTCGCGTGGTCTTCGGGCTCGACAAGGACGGCATCAAGGACATCGCCGTGCACGGCGCGCAACTGTGCAAGAAGTACGCCGAGCAGATCGCCGACGAGACCGAGGTCTTCTTCGAGTACTCCCCCGAGTCCTACACCGGCACCGAGCTGGAGTTCGCCGTCGAGGTCTGTGACGCCGTGACCGAGGTCTGGCAGCCCACCCCCGACCGCAAGGTCATCATCAACCTGCCCGCCACCGTCGAGATGGCCACGCCCAACATCTACGCCGACTCGATCGAGTGGATGAGCCGCCACCTGGCCCGTCGCGACAGCATCGTGCTCTCGCTGCACCCCCACAACGACCGCGGCACGGCCGTGGCTGCCGCCGAGCTCGGCTACATGGCCGGGGCCGACCGCATCGAGGGATGCCTCTTCGGCAACGGCGAGCGCACCGGCAACGTCTGCCTGGTCACCCTGGGCATGAACCTGTTCAGCCAGGGCATCGACCCGCAGCTCGACATGCGCGACATCGATGGCATCCGTCGCACCGTCGAGTACTGCAACCAGATCCCGGTGCACGAGCGCCACCCCTACGGCGGCGACCTGGTCTACACCGCGTTCTCCGGCTCGCACCAGGACGCCATCAACAAGGGCCTGCGCGCGATGGAGGCCGACGCCGACGAGGCCGGTGTCGGCGTCGATGACTTCCGGTGGGAGGTCCCCTACCTGCCCATCGACCCCAAGGACGTGGGTCGCACCTACGAGGCGGTCATCCGCGTCAACTCGCAGTCCGGCAAGGGCGGCGTCGCCTACATCATGCGCACCGAATACAAGCTCGAGCTCCCGCGCCGGCTCCAGATCGAGTTCTCGCAGGTGATCCAGCGGGTCACCGACGAGGAGGGTGGCGAGGTCTCGCCCGAGGAGATGTGGTCGGTGTTCTCCGCCGAGTACCTGCCCGATCCCGCGGCGCCCTGGGGCCGATTCGCGCTGAAGTCGGTCAAGCAGGAGTCCGACATCGACGGGGATACCTCGGTCGACGTCGTCCTGATCGATCGCGGCGAGCCCATGGAGTTGGCCGGTCGCGGCAATGGCCCGGTGGCGGCCTTCTGCGATGCGCTCGCCCAGCACGCGATCGACGTACGCGTCCTGGACTACGCCGAGCATGCGATGTCGGCCGGTGGCGATGCCACTGCGGCAAGTTACGTCGAGTGCGCGGTCGACGGACAGATCCTGTGGGGCGTGGGCATCGACCCGTCGATCACGACATCGTCGCTCAAGGCGATCGTGAGCGCGGTCAACCGCGCCCAGCGCGACGCCGGCTAGAGCGTCAGGTCGACGGAGCCCCCGGTGTGGGCGCCGATCTCCTTGACGATGGCGTCCATCGCGGCGGCCGGCACCGCGTCATCGACCGTGAGCACGCTGAGCGCATCACCGCCCACGCGCTGACGGCTCACCTGCATGCCGCCGATATTGACCTGGTTGTCACCGAGGATGCGTCCGACCGTCGCGACGACTCCCGGCCGGTCGTGATAGCGCAGGAAGACCATGTGCTCGCTGATGGGCACGTCGACGTCGAACTCATCGACCTCGACGACCTCCGCGATGTTGCGCTTGCCCGTCACGGTGCCGGCGACCGACACCACTGAGCCGTCGTTGCGGGTGAGCCGCACGCGCACGAGGTTGCGGTGGTCGCCGCCGTCGAGATCGGTAGTGAGCGCTACCTCGACCCCGCGCTGCTGCGCGAGGACAGGGGCGTTGACGTAGGAGACGGGGTCGTGGACGAGACCCTGCATGACACCCTTGAGTGCGGCGAGTTCGAGCACGCGTACGTCGAGCTCGGCAATCTCGCCGCGCGCCTCGACGTCGACCCGCTGCAGGGCACCGCCCACGAGCCCGGCAGCGATAACTCCGAGTTTCTCGGCGACGGCGACGAGGGGACGCACGTCTTCGGCGATGATGCCGCCCTGCACGTTGACGGCATCGGGGACGAGTTCGCCGGCCAGCGCCTGCCGCACCGACTTGGCCACGGCGATGCCGGCCTTCTCCTGGGCCTCGTCGGTCGACGCGCCCAGGTGCGGGGTCGCGACCACGGACTCGAGGGCGAAGAGCGGCGAGTCGGTGCACGGCTCCTTGGCGTAGACATCGAGACCGGCGCCGGCGACGCGACCTTCGGAAATCGCCGCGAACAGCGCCTGCTCATCGACGATCCCGCCACGTGCGGCATTGATGACGTAGACGCTCGGCTTGACCAGGCGCAACTGCTCCTCGCCGATAAGCCCGGCCGTTTCGGCGGTCTTGGGGAGGTGGACGGTAATGAAGTCAGACTCGCGTAGGAGGTCGTCGAGAGGCATCATGCGCACGCCGTATTGCGCGGCGCGAGCCGGCTGGACGTAGGGGTCGTAGGCGATGAGCTTGACGCCGAATGCGGCCAGGCGCTGGGCGACCAGGACGCCGATGCGGCCGAGGCCGACGATGCCCACGGTCTTCTCCGACAGCTCGACGCCGTTGTACTTCGAGCGCTTCCACTCGCCGTTCTTCAGGGCGATGTTGGCGGGGACGACGTTGCGGGCGACCGACAGCAGCAGGGCGACAGCAAGCTCGGCGGCGCTGACGATGTTAGAGGTGGGCGCGTTGACCACCATGACGCCAGCCTGGGTCGCGGCCTTGACGTCGACGTTGTCCAGGCCCACGCCCGCGCGGGCGACCACCTTCAGGCTCTTGCCGGCGGCGATGGCCTCGGCGTCGACCTGCGTGGCAGATCGCACGAGGAGCGCGTCCGCGTCGCCGATGGCCGCCAGAAGCTCATCGCGGTTGGCGCCGTCGCAGTGGCGGATCTCGAAATCCGGGCCCAGGGCCTCGACAGTCGCGGGCGAGAGTTCCTCGGCGATGAGGACGACGGGCTTGGACACGGGACCACCTTGGATCGATGCGGCCCACGGAACGAGCCGGCGCGGCGAGTCTAACGAGAGGTGCTCACACCCGCCCGCGGCGTCGCCAGGCCGTGAACGAGGTCACAGGCCCGTCGTGTGGAGGCACGAGCCACGGCCATGGGTAGACGCGCGCGAGGCTGATTCGCTCAGCGCGACGTCGCCACCCGGGCACGGGAGCGAAGGTTGTGGCGACAGGCACGTCACGCAACTCGTCGGCGGGATCGCCGATGCGCACGCGCACCTCGCGTCGCTGCGCGAGGTCGGCCAAGCACTCGGCAAGGAAGAGCAGTCGCGTGGACGACAGACGCAGTCGCTGAAGGAGCGGTCGATCCCATACGAAGACGACGGGCAGATCGGGATGGGCGCGCATGGCCGGGTCGTCATCGCCGAGGGACTCCGCGGTGATCCACACGGCCTGGGGCTCACCACCCGACTCCCCCGCGATGATGTCGGCCCCGGTCGTCGCGGCAAGGTCGGGGTCACGACGCATGCGCTGATCGACGTAGGGACGCGACTCTGGCGTCTCGTCCGGCGGCCACTGCTGGATGGGGCAGGCGCTCTTGAAGCTGCAGGTATCGCACAGGCCCGGTGCACGCTTCTCCACCTGCCAGCGCGAGAAGCCGTAGGGCTTACCGGTGAGGGCACCCACAGTCCACTGCCACCCGATGCGATTGGCTGCGCGCGAGCCATCGAGCAGGTGCCGGAAGAACGCGTCCTCGCCATCGCGCCAGCCCCAGCCATCACGCACGGTCCACTGGCTCGCCAGCCACATGCGCTGCTGGTTGGTGAGCCACCCCGACTCCAGCTCGCCGACGGAGAAGTCGACGCATGCCATGCCCTCGGTCCAGCCGGGTTGGCCGTCACTGCGGTCGGGCACCTGGTAGCGCAGGCTGCGTCGCGTCGCTTCGCCGAGTCGCGCATAGAGGTGTCGCGCGTACTCCTGCCAGAGCAGCTCATCGCGGAACGACGCCACGTCCTTGCTCGGGCCACCGTCGACGTGGTCCCACACGCGCGGCAGCGTGAGCAGCCCATGGCGGATGTACGGCGAGAGCCGCGAAGCGCCGCGACGATCGGTTGGCCACACCTCATTGCGCCGCTCGGAGTATCCACGGACATTGAACGCTTCGAGGGCCCTATCGGCTCGGGTCTGGCCGCCGTGGATCGCGGGCTCGGTGATCGGCTCGCGCACGAGGTCGGCGAGATGCTGCTGCAGCCACGCAGCCTCCTGGCCGGGCTCGGGCGGCGCGAGCTCAGCCACGGCGTACGCGCCGGATGCGAATGGGTCCCTTGACGTGACTGGGGTCGACGACGTGGCCGCCCTGGGTGATCTCGACTTCGTCACGAGCAACGAGGCGCCGCGCCGCCTGCCTCGCTGGCTCCATGAGATCGCGCCATCCCTCGGGATCGACCGCGCGGGCCGCCTCGCTGGGGCAGATGGTCGCGCTCGCTGCCCGCGCATCGAGCAGGTCGAGGATCGAGGCCTCGAGTGCCTCATCGGTGGCGGTGAGCTTGTGGCGTCGACAGGCATCCGAGCAGTACCGCACGGAATCCCAGTTGCGGGCCCATGCCTTGCGCCACTCCATGGTGCGCCCACAGCGGGCGCACGCCTTAGGCTCGGGCGTCACATGGACATCCTGGCCCGACTGCGCAGATCCGGCATCCGGGATGGGCGCTCACGGGCCAGTCGGACATCGGACATCGGGTGCAACGTTGTTCGGAACGCGTTAGGGAGACTTATAGAGGTCGATAAGTGTCCCTAAGTCGCACAGAACTGCCAAACCTGGCGACCACCCGACGTTGAGTGGCGGGTTGTGTCGCGCGACACGCCGTGCGAGGGCAGCACAACCCGCCACTCAACACGGGAACGACGGCGGCTAGCGGGCGGCCGTGCCCTCGACGTAGTCGTCGTCGCCGGAGTCGATCCAGCTCATCAGGCCGCGCAGCTGGCGACCGGTCTGCTCGATCGGGTGCGCCTCGGCCTTGGCACGCAGCGCCTTGAACTCCGGACCACCGGCCTCCTGGTCGGCCATGAAGCGAGCCGCGAAGGA
>CAINGG010000028.1 GCA_903848435.1 uncultured Actinomycetes bacterium
GAGTCGTCGCTGCCCTCCGGAGTCGCCGCCGTTCGTGCGATGCCCAATACGCCGGCGCTCGTCGATCTCGGTGTCACCGCGATCACGCCAGGCGCTACCTGCTCGGCCGTCCAAGCCGATTACGTCGAGAGCCTGCTGTCGGCCGTGGGCCCCGTCGTTCGCGTGCCGGAGGATCTGCAGGACGCCGTGACCGCTACGTCGGGCAGCGGGCCCGCCTACGTCTTCTTGCTCATCGAGTCGATGATCGCCGCCGCCCAGGATCTCGGTCTCGACGCCGACACCGCGCGCCAGTTGGTCACCCAGACGGTCCTGGGCGCGGCGACGATGGCGGCGCAGCCCGGCGCCGATGCCGCGACACTGCGCCAACAGGTGACCTCGCCCAACGGCACGACAGCGGCGGCGCTGGCCGCCTTCGAGGAGGGCCGCTTCCGCGACCTGGTGCTGCGGGCGATGACCGCCGCCCGCGACCGCGGGCGCGAGCTCGGTCGGCCCACCCCGTCGGCATGAGCGATGCGCTGACCGTCGTCTGGGACGACGCGCTCAAGGCCTACGACTTCGGGCCGGGGCATCCGCTCGCACCGATCCGCGTCCAGCTCGCGATGCGCCTGGCTACCGACTTCGGGCTGCTGACCGGGCCGCGCGTCTCCGTGCACACGCCGGTCGAGCCTGCCTCGCTCGAGGACCTGCTGCGGGTGCACGACGCCGACTACGTCGCGGCTGTCGAGCGCGCCTCGCACGACGTACGCGCGGTCGACGAGTACCGCGGCCTGGGCACCTCGGACGACCCGGTGTTCGCCGGCATGCACACAGCGTCAGCGCTCGTGGGCGGCGCCACGCTGGCCGCGGCGCGCGCGGTGCACACCGGCACGGCCCAGCACGCTGTCAACATCGCCGGGGGCCTGCATCACGCGATGCCTGATCGCGCCAGCGGCTTTTGCATCTACAACGACATCGGCATCGCGATCGCCTGGCTGCTGGCCCAGGGATACCGCCGCATCGCCTACATCGACGTCGACGTGCATCACGGCGATGGCGTGCAGGCGATGTTCTACGACGATCCCCGGGTGCTCACGATCTCGATCCATGAGGATCCCCGGACGCTGTTCCCGGGCACCGGATTCCCTTGGGAATCGGGCGGTCCAGGGGCCCAGGGCACCGCGATCAATATCGCGCTGCCCGCGGGAACGGGTGATCAAGGGTGGCTGCGCGCATTCCACGCCATCGTGCCGGATGCGCTGGGCGCCTTCGATCCGCAGATCATCGTGAGCCAGCACGGCTGCGACAGTCACTTCGAGGATCCCCTTGCCCATCTGACGCTGTCGATCGATGGCCAGCGGATGTCCTACGAGGCCATCCATCGCTGGGCGCACCGCTACGCCGAGGGTCGATGGATCGCCGTCGGTGGCGGCGGGTACGAGTGGGTCAACGTCGTCCCGCGCATCTGGACGCACCTCATCGCGGAGGCTGCCGGCGCGCCGATCAGTCCCGAGTCGCAAACGCCCGAATCGTTCCGCGCGTACGTCAGCGAATCCCTCGGTCGACCCGCCCCGGCGCACATGACCGATGGGCGATCGCCGTGGGCGAAGCCCTTCGCGCAGGGCTGCGACCCGTCTGATCCGGTCGACGCAGCGATCCTCGCAACGCAGTCGGCGGTCTACCCGCACCTGGGCCTGGTGGCCGACGAGGACCCCTGGATGTGAGCCCCGGGGATCTCCCTTCCCCTCCCCCGGGGGAGGCCACTAGGCTCCAATCGCTGAATTCCGGGTGACGACCGGCTGGACGTGCAGTAGCGTCTCGCCGACACGACAGCCCTCCGGGGCAAGGACCAAGGAGCGACACATGAGCGGTGGAACCGAGCGCCCCCTTGCCGAGGTTCGTTTCCTCACCGTTGCCGAGGTGGCGTCGCTCATGCGCGTCTCCAAGATGACGGTGTATCGACTCGTGCATGCCGGTGAGCTGCCTGCGGTTCGCGTCGGCCGTTCCTTCCGTGTCCCCGAGCAGGCAGTGCACGACTACCTGCGCTCGTCCTACATCGAGGCTGGCTGAGCCAGCGACGGAGCGAGTCCATCGCTCCGGCGGCCGCCAGACCCGCTCCTGTCGAGTCCTGCGCCATCGGATAGGGTCGTGGGACTCCAGGATTGAATGAGGTAATCGATGGGTTCCGTGGTCAAGAAGCGCCGCAAGCGCATGGCCAAGAAGAAGCATCGCAAGTTGCTGAAGCGCACGCGCGTGCAGCGCCGCAACAAGAAGTAGTAGAGCCTCCGGGGAGTCTGCATGGGCCGCGTCGTGCTCGTCACAGGCGCCGCCCGTCACCTGGGCGGCCAGATGACCCGGGCCCTGGGCAAGGACCCCGCCGTCGAGCGGGTCATCGGGGTCGACGTTGTCCCGCCCCGCAAGAGCCTCGGGGACGCTGAGTTCGTCCGGGCCGACATCCGCAACCCCGTCATCGGCAAGATCATCCGCTCCGCCGAGGTCGACACTGTCGTCCACATGGGGGTCATCGCCACGCCGGTCCAGGCCGGCGGTCGCGCGGCGATGAAGGAGATCAACGTCATCGGCACGATGCAGTTGCTTGCCGCCTGCCAGAAGTCCGAGACGGTCCAGCGGCTCGTCGTGAAGTCCACGACCTCCGTCTACGGCGCGGGCCCGCGGGATCCCGCCATGTTCACCGAAGACATGGCCCCCAAGCATCCGCCCGTCTCCGGATGGGCCAAGGACTCCGTCGAGGTCGAGGGCTACGTACGCGGCTTCGGGCGCCGTCGACCCGATGTCGAGGTGGCGATCCTTCGGCTCGCCAACTTCATCGGCCCGCGCATCCAGACACCGATGACCTCCTACTTCTCACTGCCCGTCGTCCCGATCGTCATGGGCTACGACGCCAGACTGCAGTTCGTGCACGAGGACGACGGCATCGAGGCGCTCCGCATCGCCACCTTGAGCCAGGCCACCGGCATCTACAACATCGCCGGGGCCGGCATCATCACCGTCTCGCAGGCCATCCGCCGCGCCGGCCGTCCCTGGCTCGAGGTCCCGCGCCCGCTCCTGGGCGTGGTGGGCCGCAGCGTGGGTCGTGCGCGCCTGGCCGACTTCTCCCCCGACCAGGTGCGCTTCTTGATCTTCGGCCGTGGGGTCGACACCAGCCGGGCGGCGCAGGTGCTCGACTACACCCCCCGCTACACGACGGCACGCGCGTTCGAGGACTTCGTACGCGGGCAGGGACTGCGCGACGGGGTCACCTCCCGTGCGCTCGAAATCGCCGAGTCGGCCGCCTTCCAGGCTGCCAACGCGACCAGTCGCTGGGCGCGCACAGCGGGCGAGTGGGCGCAGGGCCTCCCGGGAGCGCGTCATGCCTGAAGCCCAGGTCATCCCGCTCGACGGCCCAAGGCGCAGGCCCGGACCGGCGCAGGCGCCCGCAGCCGAGGCGCGCGGGCCACTGCACGGAGTCGTCGACTTCCTGCGTCGTCGACTCACCGGCAACTTCGAGGTCGACGAGTTCGGCTTCGACCCCCAGCTCACCGACGAGTTCCTCCTCGCGCCGCTGCGCCCGCTCTACGACCACTGGTTCCGAGTGCAACTCCGCGGCATCGACAACGTCCCGTCGACCGGCGGTGCGCTCGTGGTCGCCAACCACTCCGGCACCATCGCCATCGACTCCCTGATGACGCAGTTGGCGCTGCTCGACCACCACCCGGCCCATCGGCACCTGCGCATGCTCGGGGCCGACCTCGTCTTCCAAACGCCGTTCCTCGGCGAGCTCGCGCGCAAGGCCGGGCACACCCTGGCCTGCATGCCCGATGCCGAACGCCTGCTCTCGTCGGGCGAACTCGTCGGGGTCTGGCCCGAGGGCTTCAAGGGCGTCGGCAAGCCCTTCAGCGAGCGCTACAAGCTGCAGCGGTTCGGGCGCGGAGGGTTCGTGGCGGCGGCGCTGCGCACGCGCACCCCGATCATCCCCACGGCCATCGTGGGCGCGGAGGAGATCTACCCGATGATCGGCAGCCTGCCGCCGATTGCCCGCCTGCTGGGGCTGCCCTACTTCCCGGTGACGCCGACCTTCCCCTGGCTGGGGCCGCTCGGCATGATCCCGCTGCCCAGCAAGTGGATCATCGCCTTCGGCGAGCCGATCCACACCGACCAGATGCCGGAGGCCTCGGCCGACGATCCGATGGTCGTGCTCGAACTCACCGACCGCGTACGCGAAAACATCCAGCAGAGCCTCTACCGGCTCCTGGTCCAGCGCGACGGCGTCTTCTTCTAGCGGCGCAGGGTGCGGCCAGCCGCATATCCGGCGGCCATGCCCACGGCGATGCCCACGCCCCCGACGACCATCGGCATGGCGGCCTCGCGAACCTTGGCGCGTCGGCGGTAGTCGCGAATCGGCCAGTCGTTGTCGCGCGCGTGCTGGCGCAGCGTCGAATCCGGATTGACGGCCACCGGGTTGCCGACCAGGGAGAGCATCGGGATGTCGTTGGCGGAGTCGGAGTACGCCGAGCAGCGCGACAGGTCGAGGCGCTCTCGCTCGGCGATGGCTCGGACCGCCTCCGCCTTCGCCACGCCGTGCAGCGGTGCGCCGACGAGCCGGCCGGTGTAAACGCCGTCAGTGACCTCGGCGACCGTGCCGAGGGCCCCGGTCAGCCCAAGGTTCTTGGCGATGATGGTGGCGAGCTCGACCGGAGTGGCGGTGACCAGCCACACCCGCTGGCCGGCATCGAGATGACCCTGCGCGAGGGCCAGCGTGCCCGGGATGAGCTTGTCGCCCATCTCGTCGGCGAAGATCTCCTCGCCGAGGTCGACGAGCTCGGTGACCCGGCGTCCCTCCACGAAGGACAGGGCGGCCTCGGTGGCGGAGGCCATGTCTTCGAGGTCCTCCGAGCCACTGACGACGAACTTCACCTGCTTGCGCCCGAAGGCGGCGATCTGCGGGAGGCTGAAGAACTTGCGCCGAGCCAACCCGACGGCGAAGTGGAAGAGGCTGGCGCCGCGCATGATCGTGTTGTCGACGTCGAAGAATGCTGCCGCTGCCGGGTCCGAAGGGACGGCCAGTGCGGCCTCGACCTCCGCTGCCGCCGCCGACGCCTCTCCCGCAATGCGGTAGGAGGGCAGCACGGCCGTCGTACGACGCGACATGTCGCCAGGGTAGACCGCGGCCGGCGGGCGCCCATCGGGCAGACTCGGAGCGTGCGGGAGGCCAGGGTGATGCTCGTCGGCAAGCCCGGCTGCCACCTGTGCGACGAGGCGCGCAGCATCGTGGCGCAGGTCTGCGCACAGGAGGGCGTCGACTGGGTGGAGGTCTCGATCGTCGACGACCCCGACCTGGCCGATCGCTATTGGGAGCGGATCCCGGTGACCCTCGTCGATGGCGTGGAGCATGACTTCTGGCGGGTGGATCCGGAGCGACTCCGCTCCGCCCTAGTGACCGATAATCGGTGAGAGCCGTCCGCTAGACTTTGTTTCACCCCTTCACAAGCCCGTACCCTGGGGGGCCACCCCTTCCAGTGAGGTCCCGCCGTGCCACTCCTTCCCTCCGGGCGTCCTGACCGTGCCGACGACGTCCCCACGGCCACCCTGGAGCGCCTGCCCCTCTACCTGCAGGTCCTGGCCGGCCTCGCCGAGCAGGGCATCCGCACCGTCTCCTCGGTGGAGCTGGCCGAGCGCAGCGGGGTGACCAGCGCCAAGCTCCGCAAGGACCTGTCCCTGCTGGGGTCCTTCGGCACCCGCGGCGTCGGCTACGACGTCGTCTACCTGCACGACTGCATCGCCGACTGGCTCGGCGTCATGCGCCCCCTCGACGTCGTCATCGTGGGCATCGGCAATCTCGGCCAGGCGCTCGCCTCCTACCACGGCCTCGCCGGTCG
Organism: uncultured Actinomycetes bacterium; assembly: GCA_903848435.1. Classification (GTDB taxonomy): domain Bacteria; phylum Actinomycetota; class Actinomycetes; order S36-B12; family S36-B12; genus Mxb001. The sequence goes on from CAINGG010000028.1 coordinate 5,853, forward strand.
CGGCTTTCGCATCGTGGGCCTGGTCGACATCGACCCGTCGCGCGTCGGTCAGTCCGTGACCTGCGGCGACGTCTCGCTGCGCATCCGTCCGCTGTCCGACCTGGCTGACATCGCCACGCACGCGCAGATCGGCGTTATCGCGACTCCCGACAGCGCCGCGCAGTCGGTGTGCGATCGGCTTGTCGGCGCCGGCGTACGCAGCATCCTCACCTTCGCGCCGGGCGTGCTTCGCGTCCCGCAGGGAGTCGAGGTACGCCGCATCGACGTCGGAGTCGAGCTGCAGATTCTCGCCTTCCGAGAACGCCGGCCGGGCAACACCTCGCCCTGGCAACCCGGCGCGGTGAGCGCCTAGCCGGCACAGGCCCGACGGCCACCCAGTCCACCCACCCGCTACTACTCGAGGAAGTCCACCCCGTGAGCACCACACGCGCCAAGAAGAAGCTCGGCCCCGTCGCCTTCGTTGCGGCCGGCCCGGGCGATCCCGAGCTGGTCACCCTGCGCGCGGCCGCGCTGCTGCGCGCCGCCGATGTCGTCGTCGCTGACGTCGATGCGATGGACCTCGCGCAGGAGTTCGTCGACCCCGAGTCCCGCCTCATCGCGGCCGTTGATGCGAAGGGGCTCCCGCTCGATCACGCCGGTCGCGCCAAGCTCGTCGTCGACGCGGCCCGCGAGGGCATGCACACCGTCCGACTGCTCAGTGGCGACCCGGTGCTCGATGGGTCTCTCGCGGTCGAGGCGGCGGCACTGCGCAAGGCCAAGGTCGGCTTCGAGGTGGCCCCCGGCGTGAGCATCGCGACGGGCATTCCTGCCTACGCCGGCTTCGGTCTCACCGGCCGTCGCAGCCGCGAGGTGCACATCGTCAGCGCGACCGACCCCGATGTCGACTGGGCGCCGTTGGCGCGCGAGCGCGTGACCGTCATCGTGCTCGACGGCGCCGACGCTGCGCCGACCATCGCCAAGTCGCTCATGGCCGCCGGGCGCGCCCCGGAGACCCCCCTGGTCGTCACGCGTGGCGGCACCACGGTCGAGCAGCGTTCGGTCGTGGCCACCCTCGACGACATCGCCGTCGTCGCGAAGGCGGCCAAGCAGGCCGGCCCCGGCATTCTGGTGGTGGGCGAGGTCGTCACCCAGCGCGATCGCCTGGCGTGGTTCGAGGTCAAGCCGCTCTTCGGCTGGCGCGTGCTCGTGCCGCGCACCCAGGATCGTTCCGATGACCTGCTCGATCGCCTCGTGCGTCTGGGCGCGATCCCGGTCGAGGTGCCGACGATCTCGGTCGAGCCGCCGCGGACCCCGCAGCAGATGGACCGCGCCGTGCACGGCCTCGTCTCCGGCCGCTTCGAGTGGATCGGCTTCACGAGCGTCAACGCGGTGCGCGCGGTGCGCGAGAAGCTCGAGCAGTACGGCCTCGACGCTCGCTCGTTCGCCGGCCTCAAGGTGGCCGCTGTCGGGCAGGACACCGCTGATGCGCTCGTGCAGTTCGGCGTCAAGCCCGACCTGGTGCCGGAGAGCGATCAGTCCACGCAGGCACTCCTCGAGGAGTGGCCCGCCTACGACGAGCTCATCGACCCCATCAACCGCGTCTTCCTGCCGCGCGCCGATATCGCGACCGAGACCCTCGCGGCCGGCCTGGCCGAGCTCGGCTGGGAGGTCGAGGACGTCACGGCCTACCGCACCGTCCGCGCCGCGCCGCCGCCTGCTGAGACCCGCGAGGCCATCAAGTCAGGTGGCTTCGACGCGGTCCTGTTCACCTCGAGCAGCACGGTGCGCAACCTCGTGGGCATCGCGGGCAAGCCGCACACGACGACGGTCGTCGCGTGCATCGGGCCGCAGACGGCCAAGACGGCGGAGGAGCACGGCCTGCGGGTCGACGTACTCGCTGACGAGCCCACGCACATCGCGCTCGTGGATGCCCTCGCTGCGCATGGCGATGAGTTGCGCCAGGCGGCCGAGGAGAGCGGCGAGGGCACCTGGCGCCCGAGCCGTCGCCGCGCTGCGGCTCGCC
>CAINGG010000029.1 GCA_903848435.1 uncultured Actinomycetes bacterium
CTGACCGGAGACGTGTGCTTCGCTTCCCCGCAGGCGCGCTTCATCTCGGCCTTTTCCCGGTTGGGGCTGGTCGCGGAGTATGCCGTCGCCTGGCTGCTGCCGCGCCAGATCGGCCGTCAGCGCGCCGCCGAGATCCTGCTCAGCGGCCGCAGCGTCGACGCCGACGAAGCCCTGCGAATCGGCATGGTCCACGCGGTCGCCGATGACGCGCTGGATGCCGCCCTGGAGTGGGCGCTCGATGTCGCCGCGAACTGCTCTCCCGCGTCGCTGGCCACCATGAAGCGACAGCTGGATGCGTCAGCGAACCAAACGCTGCGCGAGAGCATGGACGAGAGCCTGCGGCTCATGGCCGCGTCGTTCCGCCAGCCGGACCTGGCCGAGGCCCTCATGGCGAAGATGGAGAAGCGCCCGCCGAACTTCGCCTGAGCGCTAGTCGAGCGCGCCGGCGTGGGCCAGCGCCAGGCGCACGATGCGCCCCTGCCCGCCCGTCATCTCCGCCTGAAACGCCTCTGATGCCGCTTCGGCCGGATCGACCCACGTGAGATCGAGGGCGTCCTGGCTCGGAGAGCAGTCGCCGTCGCAGGGCACGAGGTAGCACAGGGATACGGCGTGCTGGCGCGGGTCGTGGAAGCCGGTCACAGTCGGGTCCGGGAAGTACTCCGCGACGGTGAACGGCGCCGGCGACACGGGCAGCCGGGGCAGTGCCACGGGCCCGAGGTCCTTCTCGAGGTGGCGCAGCAGGGCATCGCGAATGAGTTCGCCGTAGAGCACGCGCCCGGACACCAGGGCACGGCTGATGGACCCGTCGGGCATGGCGCGCAGCAGCAGGCCGACGGCCGTCACCCGCCCCCACGAGTCGGTGCGCACGGGGACGGCCTCGACGTAGACGATGGGCAGCCGCTCCCGCGCCTGCTCCAACTCATCGTGACTGAGCCACGCACTGCGGATGTCGAGCATGTCGCTCACGGAGCCTCCCTTGGCGTGTCCCGGACGCGACGGCGGCTACTCTCGTCGCATGCCGACTGTAGATGCCCAGCAGCCAGATGGGTCGCCGTATCCCGTGACACGCTCCGAGGACGAGTGGCGAGCATCCCTCGGTCCTGAGGAGTACCGCGTTCTGCGCGAGGCTGGCACCGAGCCGGCCTGGTCCGGTGAGTACGTCGGCACGAAGACCCAGGGCATCTACTCCTGTCGGGCCTGCGGCACCGAGCTGTTTCGCTCCGATGCCAAATTCGACTCCCACTGCGGATGGCCATCCTTCTTCAGCCCCCTCGCCGGCGACCGCATCGTGGAGATCGAGGACCGCAGCCACGGCATGGTGCGCACCGAGGTCCGCTGCGCCGCCTGCGGCAGTCACCTGGGCCATGTCTTCGCCGGGGAGGGCTACGGCACCCCGACCGACCTGCGCTACTGCATCAACAGCGTCTGCCTCACGATGGAGCCTGCCGACGCTCCCTGACGGGCTTACCCGGCGTGTGCAGCCCGGTCTGGCCCGAGGGCTGGACGTACCCTGCTGAAGTGACCACACCGGCCTCCTTTGCCGCCGCCCTCGACAGCCTGCGACAGGTGCGCTACCGGCCGGAGCTGGCCATCGAGGAGGCGCCCGCGCCGCAGCGATTGGCCCCCCACGCCGTGGCGATCACCGCTGAGTTCGTCGAGGACGACGAGGAGCTCGCGAGCGGCCGCCTCGTGCTCCTCCACGATCCCGAGGGCGTCGAGGCCTGGCAGGGCACCTTCAGGGCGGTCACCTTCGTCAAGGCCGTTCTCGAGCCCGACCTGGCGGCCGATCCGCTCCTGACCGGCGTTGCCTGGACCTGGCTCGAGGAGGCCCTCGAGAGCGCCGGGCCCCGCACGGCGCTCGGTGGCACCGTCACCCGTGTCATGAGCGAGTCCTTCGGCACCATCGGAGATCGCGACGTGTCCGGGCAGGTGGAAATCCGCGCATCCTGGACACCACTGTGCGACCCGGCCGAGATGGGCGCGGAGGCCCAGGCGTGGGCAGCCCTCCTCGCGCAGGCAGCCGGACTGCTTCCCCTCCCGCAGGGGGTGGCGGTGCTCTCGCCCGCACACCGCGGCCGATGACCGAGGCGCTCGACGCTGTCGAGGCCCCCCTGCCCCCCGAGCTCCCCCCCGTCGAACTTCGCGATGGCATTCCCCCGCTGACCACCACGCCCGAGGCACTTGCCCAGGCCGTGCGCGCCCTCGCCTCAGGACACGGACCGGTCGCCGTGGACGCGGAGCGGGCATCGGGCTTCCGCTACGGCCAGCGCGCCTACCTCGTGCAGTTCCATCGACATGGCTCCGGCACCTGGCTCATCGATCCCACCACCGTCGGCGATCTGGCAGCGCTGCAGGAAGCCCTCGTCGACGAGGAATGGGTGCTGCATGCCGCGTCGCAGGACCTTCCGTGCCTGCGAGAGATCGGACTCGCGCCCAGCCGACTCTTCGACACCGAACTCGCCGCACGCCTGCTCGGCCGTGATCGCGTCGGACTCGGGCCGCTGGTGGAGGCCGAACTCGGGATGTATCTCGCGAAGGGTCACGGTGCAGCGGACTGGTCGACCCGTCCGCTGCCCGATAGTTGGCTGCGCTACGCCGCGCTCGACGTCGAGGTGCTCCTCGAACTTCGCGACCTGCTGGCGGCCGACCTGGATAGCAGCGGCAAGCGGCCTTGGGCCGACGAGGAGTTCGCCTCTGTGCTGGCCGCTCCACCTCCCCCGCCGCGCACGGATCCCTGGCGGCGTACGTCGGGCATGCACAAGGTGCGCGGACGACGCGCCCTTGCCATCGTCCGCTCCCTGTGGGAGGCGCGCGATGTCGTGGCGCGCGAGCGCGACATCAGCCCGGGGCGGATCCTTCCCGATGGAGCCATCGTCGCCGCGGCTGCGGCGGCGCCGTCGACCTGCGATGCCCTTCTGGCGCTGCCAGAGTTCACCAAGCCCGGCGCCAAGCGCTACGCCCGACGCTGGTGCCAGGCACTGAATGAGGCGCTCGCCGTGCCGGAGGCCGACCTGCCGCCGCCCACCCTGCCCGGCGATGGCCCACCGCCCCCGCGACTGTGGCCTGATCGCGACCCGGATGCCGCCGCACGACTCACGGCTGCGCGCGCTGCACTCGCCCTCCTCGCCGAAGGCAACTCGATGCCGGTCGAGAACCTCGTGAGCCCCGACGCCGTACGCCGTATTGCCTGGCGACCTCCTGCATCGGCTGATGCCACCTCGGTTGATGGGGCGCTCGCCGAGATGGGGGCCCGGGCGTGGCAGCGCGCGTTGGTGGTCGACCCGCTCGTGCTCGCACTCACGGCAACGGCAGGCGGCTAGCCCTCTTGCGGAACGGCCTCGGGCTCACCGGGCAGCAAGGCCGAAATGTCTTCGACCACCTGACGCGAGATGTCCTGCGCGGTCAGGCCCATCGCGGCCAGCGTGCGCGCGCGGGGGGCTGCGTCGGGGAACGCCGCGGGGATGCCGAAATCGCGCACGGGCACGCGTAGTCCCGCGTCGGAGAGCATCTGTCGCACCCCCGCGCCAAAGCCACCCGTTCGCAGGTTGTCCTCGAGCGTCACGACTAGCCGCACGCGAGCGGCCATCGACGCGATCGCAGGGTTGACCGGCAGGACCCAGCGCGGATCGATGACCGAGGCAGGCACGCCCTGGTCGGCGAGCCGGTCGGCGACGTCGAGGGCCATGCCCGCGAATGCCCCGACGCTCACCAGCAGCACCTCGGGATCCGGATCGGCGCGAAGGACATCAAGACCATCGATGCGCTCGATCGCCGGCACGTCGGCAGCGAGCGCTCCCTTGGGGAATCGAACGACAGTAGGGCCGTCGTCGATGGCGACAGCCTCGCGGAGTTCCTCACTCAGCGTCGCGCCATCGCGAGGCGCAGCCAGCCGCAGGCCCGGCACGATGCCGAGCATCGTGATGTCCCACATGCCGTTGTGACTGGGACCGTCGTCTCCCGTCACGCCTGCGCGATCGAGAACGAAGGTGACGCCCGCCCGGTGGAGCGCGCAGTCGAGCAGCACCTGATCGAAAGCTCGGTTGAGGAAGGTGGCGTAGACAGCCACCACGGGGTGCATGCCCGCGTAGGCGAGGCCCGCGGCGCTCGTGGTGGCGTGCTGCTCGGCAATCCCCACGTCGAAGACGCGCTCGGGGAAGGCACGGGCGAAGCGGTCGAGGCCGGTGGGGCCGAGCATCGCCGCCGTGATGGCCACGATGCGCGGATTCTCGCGACCGAGGGCGACGATCTCCTCGCCGAATGCACCCGTCCACGTGGGCCCACCGGTCGTCAGCGGCTTGCCGGTGTCGGGGTCGATCACGCCGACGCCGTGGAATCGATCGGCCTCGTCGAGTTCGGCCGGCGCGTAGCCGCGACCCTTCTCGGTGATCACGTGCACGATGACCGGGGCGCCGAAGTCACGAGCGCGCAGCAGTGCGTGTTCGACCTCGCCGATGTCATGCCCGTCGACAGGTCCGACGTACTTCAGGCCGAGGTCCTCGAACATGCCCTGCGGGGCGACGATGTCCTTCAGGCCCTTCTTCATGCCGTGCAGGGCCTCGTAGACGGGTGCCCCGACCACCGGCGTGCGCTGCAGGGTGCGGCGTCCCCACTGCAGGAAGCGCTCGTAGCCCTGGGTCGTCCTGAGGGTGGACAGGTGATGGGCCAAGCCGCCGATGGTCGGCGAATAGGAGCGCTCGTTGTCATTGACGACGATGACCATCGGGCGCTCTGACGCCGCGATGTTGTTGAGGGCCTCCCAGGCCATGCCCCCCGTGAGGCTGCCGTCGCCGACGACCGCCACGACGTGCCGGCCGCCTTCGCCGGGGTAGGCGAGGCAGCCTTGCAGGGACCACGCCTTGGCGATGCCATCGGCATAGGACAGCGCGGTCGATGCGTGGGAGTTCTCGATGACATCGTGCGGGCTTTCGGCGCGGCTCGGGTAGCCCGAGAGGCCCCCCTCTTGCCGGAGAGATACGAAGTCATCACGGCGCCCGGTGAGCATCTTGTGGACGTAGGCCTGGTGACCGGTGTCCCACAGGATCACGTCGGTGGGCGACTCGAAGACGCGATGCAACGCGATGGTGAGCTCGACCACGCCGAGGTTGGGCCCAAGGTGGCCACCGGTGCGCGACACCCGGTCGACGAGGAAAGCGCGGATCTCATCGCACAGCACCGGCAGGTCGTCGGGGGGAACCCTGCGCAGGTCAGACGGGGAATTGATGCCCGCGAGCACGCCGCCCTCACCTTTCCCCACAGGCGAAGTCTAGGCGCGAATCGGACTTCTCACAGCCGGGGACGCCAGCGCCGCCCACGCAGGGCCTGCTCGACCAGGGCGACCTCCCGCTCGCGGGCCACCAGCGCAGCGCCCTCGGCCTCGAGGGCCTCGAGCAGGGCGGCCACGGCCTCCGGAGGCACGGCATCTCCGATCTCGGCCCGTGCCGCGGAATAGGCGTCTCGGGCCCCGGCGAGGCGGGCCCGCACATCCGAGTGGGCGCGAAAAGCCAGGAGCACCGGCTGCTCCCGGAGCGCCGGCATCGTGCGCCAGTCTGGCGAGCCGATGTCGAGCAGCCACGCGACTGCTCGAGTGACGAAGTCGAGCTCCTCGGGATCCGGCACCGCGGCCGGCCAGCCTGCCGGCCGCATGTCAGACCAACTGGCGTAGGACGTATTGCAGGATGCCGCCGTGGCGGTAGTAGTCCGCTTCC
>CAINGG010000030.1 GCA_903848435.1 uncultured Actinomycetes bacterium
CGACATTTTCGTACTTGCGCACCTCCTTGCCGTCGATGCCCTCCCAGATGTGCTTGGGCAGGATGAAGACGAAGAGGTGATCCATCACCGGACTCGGGCGCGACACCTCGATCTGCACGGTCACGTCATCAAGAGCTTCGGCGCGCACCATGCTCTCGGTGTACGAGCCGAAGTTCGTCTTCTCGTACTTGCCATCGATGATGCGGTTGAACGTGTACGCGACGTCTTCTGCCGTTAGGGGTGTGCCGTCGCTCCACGTCATGCCGGGGCGCAGCTTGTAGGTCCAGAACTTCTGGTCGGGAGACTCCTCCCACGACTCGGCGAGGCCGGGCACGATGCCGAAGTCCTCGGACGCGTACTGCGTGAGGGTCGGGTACTGCAGCGTGAAGATCTCGTAGGCCAATGACGACAGGCCGGTGAAGGGGTTGGCCGAGTCGATGTCCTCGCCGATGCCGATCGTGAGGACAACGGGGTCCTCCGCCTGGGCGGGCGCCGCGATCGAGAGGGCGCCGAAGGAGATAGCAACGGCAGACAGGGCGGCAAGGATCCGGCGCATACGGGCCTCCATGGTCGGGGATGAGATTTTCTATCACCCTTCGAGGCGCGACAGGAGCCAACGCCGAATGTCGAGGGAGTCGTCCTCCATGGGGGCATACCAGCCGCCCTGGAAGTAGCGCGATGACATGCCGCGCTGCACGGACTCGCAGATGGCCCAGTCCTGCCGATTGACCAGGTCCCATAGGTCGCCGGCGTCGGAGGGGTCGAAGGTGCCCTTCGTGGTCTCGGTCGGGTGGAAGAGCAACTCGCACGTGATGCGGGTGCGGTCGATGGCGAGCGGCTCGAGGATGTAGGAGGCCACGTGCTCGGCCGACAGGCTGAGCAGGAGGTTGGGGTAGATGAGCTCGCCCTTGTGCTTGACGCGCTCATGCTCGTCGAGGTCAGGGAAGGGTGCGCGGTCGGTCGTACCGCTCATGGTGAAGGTCCAGGCGCCTTCGCGATGCGGGACGCCGTCCTCCCACGGGATGTCTCGGCCCCCGCTGGCGAAGGCGGGCACGAGTCGGCTGAGTTCGGGATGCACCGGCCCGCAGTGGTAGCACTCGTTGTAGTTCTCCGCGATGACCTTCCAGTTGGCCCGAACGTCGTACTCGAATCGCAGTCCGAGCTTCAGGTCAGTCAACGGATAGCGCTTGATGCGCTCGGGGATCGGGCCGAGTTGCTCCAGCAACGTCGTGCGCGGCGACTCGGCCACCCACAGCCACCCACCCCAGGAGTCGGCCGCGAGCGAGGTGAGGGCGAAGGCAGCAGGATCAATGTCGTCGGCGTGCGGTGCGTGCATGAGCGAGCCGTCGAGCGCGTAGGTCCACGAGTGATACGGGCAGCGGATCGCCTTGGCGACGCACGGCGGTGAGTCGGCAGGCATGAGCTGCGAGCCGCGGTGCCGGCAGACGTTGCCGAGCGCGTGCAGCGAGCCGTCGTTGGTGACCAGGATGGACTCGCCGTGGAAGTCCAGGACGGCGACCCGGTCGCGCTCGGTCAGGCCAAGCTCGTCGAGGCGGCCCAGGCAGGTCCACTCGTGCCGCAGCATGTCGCGCTCGCGCACGAACATTGGCGCGTCGACATAGTGCTCGCGCGGTAGGGCGGCCTCCATGGCGGAAGTATGCCGGGTCGTGAGGGGTTCCGTTCCGAGCGTGGGCAGATATCACTTCTTACCCACGCACTGGGATATCGTGGGCAGATGACCGTGCCCCGCTGGAAAGTGCGCCTCGACGAGCGCCGCCGCC